>NZ_JALBGZ010000088.1:0-13606 GCF_023006515.1 Bradyrhizobium sp. PRIMUS42 | reverse complement strand
CCGCGGCTCTGGGCCGACGAGCGCGCGATCCGCCAGGTCGTGCTCAATCTGCTGTCCAACTCGATCAAGTTCACCCCGCAGGGCGGCGAGATCTGGCTCAAGGCCGGCTGGGGCGGATTGGCGGTTGCCGATAACAATCTCACGGTTCAGATCGCGGCCTTGCGCCGGGTGCTGGCGGAGGCGGCGGATGCTGCGAGCTGGATCGAAACGCTGCCGCGGCGCGGCTATCGGTATGTCGGACCGGCCGTGGTCACCAACGTTCCCGATGCGTCGGCTGCCGACCGCGCCGCGTCGGCACCGACTTTGCCT
The DNA here is from genome assembly GCF_023006515.1 of Bradyrhizobium sp. PRIMUS42. Classification (NCBI taxonomy): domain Bacteria; kingdom Pseudomonadati; phylum Pseudomonadota; class Alphaproteobacteria; order Hyphomicrobiales; family Nitrobacteraceae; genus Bradyrhizobium; species Bradyrhizobium sp. PRIMUS42. The sequence continues at coordinate 13,297 of NZ_JALBGZ010000088.1, read as the reverse complement.
GACAGACCGTCTGTCGCGGTTCTGCCGTTCTCGAACCTGAGCGGCGATCCGGAGCAGGAGTACTTCGCCGATGGGATGGTCGACGATATCATCACCGGTCTCGCACGCATCAACTGGCTTTTCGTTATCGCGCGAAACTCGACCTTCACCTACAAGGGTCGTGCCGTGGACGTGAAGCAGGTCGGCCGCGAGCTTGGCGTGCGCTATGTGCTCGAAGGCAGCGTGCGCAAGGCCGGCGGTAGCGTGCGCGTGACCGGCCAAATGATCGACGCGTCGACCGGCGCCCACGTCTGGGCCGAGCGCTACGACCGCAGCTCCGACAATATTTTCGCAATCCAGGACGAGATCGCGGTGTCGGCGGTGGGCGCGATTGCGCCGAGCGTGCGGAAAGCCGAAATCGAACGTGTCAGGCGGAAACGACCTGACAGTCTTGATGCCTACGATCTCGTGCTGCGGGCCCAGCCTGACGTCGATTCAGGTATGCCGGAGCAAGTGACAAGAGCGCTTACGCTTCTTGAGCGTGCGATCGCACTCGAGCCGGCTTATGCACTGGCGCACGGCAATGCCGCGATGTGTCACCATTGCCTGTTCCTTCGCGCCGGCTTGCAGGAGGTTAACCGTGCCGCTTCGATCCGCCACGCCCGATCGGCCATTGTCCATGGACAAGACGATGCGCTCGCTCTGACATGGGCCGGATTTTCCATCGGCATGGACGCGCACGATCGCCCCGCCGCGTTTACAGCCTTGGAAGCTGCCCTCGCCATCAGCCCGTCATCGGCGCTGACTTACATTCTCGGCAGCGTAATTCTGGGATGGGGCGGCGAAGCCGAGCGCGCGATAGAATGGAGCGAACAGGGTATGCGGCTGAGCCCGTTTGATCCGTGGGCTTGGGCGGCGTTTGACGCGCAAGCAATGAGCCATTTGCTGCGCGGACATTACGACGAAGCTTGTCGTGCGGCCTACAAATCCGTTCAAGCCAACCCGGCACACAGCATCACTTATGTGCAATTGGCCGCCGCGTTGGCCAAACTTGGCCGGTTGGACGAAGCGAGGGCGGCCGCCGCGCGTGTGCTCGAGCTTCAGCCGGCCTTTCGCTACAGCAGTCAGTTTGCCGGCGTAAACTGTGCGCCGGCGCTTGCGGAGGCTCTTGGCGGCGCGCTGCGGGACGCCGGATTGCCGGAGTAGCCTGGCAAACTGCAGGGACGGGTTGGTTTGGCCTACGATGCGCCGTTGTCCTTTGACGTTTGGCATGTCCGCTTCGGGTCAAAATGCGAAGAACTCAACCTGAGCAGATCTTGTCCGCCATGCATCGCTGGGCGGACCTGAGGGCCAAAAGGCGACATAGTCACTGACGGATTGCAACAAATAGGGTCCAGCAGCTCATATAGATCAAAATCAGAGAACCTAAGGTCCAGAGCGTTGCGCGCGTATCGTGGGTCCTAGCTGTGAAATAGGCGGCAAAATGCAACAGCCGCGAAGTGACGTAGCCATATAGCAGCCATTGAGCGAGCGTTATGGATGGCTCGGTCAAAATGAAGAGAAATCCAGCAACCAAGAAGAACGGCAAGTTTTCAAGATCGTTCAGCTGAATTCGCCGGATGCGATCTACATATTCATTGGGCGCCAATTGTTCAGCATTTGGATTGGGGTTGAGGATCGTCTTCTTAACGTCCTCCGGCGAGCGAAACCCGCCGTTTACCTGCATCATCCGAGCAACCGTCAACCACGACATCATGACTGCTTTGAGAATCATTATACAGGCAGCGATTGCATAGGTTTGAAAAAGGGGATTTTGAAAGCTGAGCTTGTCCATAGGACTTTGCCTTCGCGTTCGGACGATCCTGCCTATTCAATCATACGAAACGGCCCTTCGGCTAGGGTCCGAATGGCCGCTTCGGGTCAATCGCGTCGGTTTGCCCCTGAGCTGATGACTTCCGGTCTGACCGGATAAGCGGACAGCGTCGGATCGGACCGGCAAGTCTCGAACTGGCCATCAGCGGAGGTGAGCCGTCCTCACTCGATCACTTCGTCGCTGCGGGCGAGAAGCGCTGACGTTACAGCCACGTCGACGGGGCGCCCGAGTTCCTCTTAGGGTCAAACAGGAAAGTGACAGCCAATCGGACCCTTTCCGCGGCATCCCCGGCCACGTATCAGCATCGAGATTCAGATGCTAGATTTCAGGCCCCTACCGAATAGGAGGACGACATGCCCGAGAGCGTCTACAAGGTCATTGAACTGATCGGCACCAGCAAAGACTCCTGGGAGAGGGCGGCCGCCAATGCGGTCGAGCAAGCCGCTAAATCTCTCCGAGATCTTCGCATCGCAGAGGTCGTCAAGCTCGATATGCAACTAGATGACAAGGGAAAAGTCGAGCTCTATCGCGCCAAGCTCAACGTATCGTTCAAGTTCGAGGGCTCCTAAGCCTCAGCACCTCGCCCCTTTGCGGGCGAGGATGGCTCATTGGAAAAGCGCGTTGCGCAGTCCGCCAATCAGAGGCTGTTGCCACATCCAGGAAGTCGGCACTAGTCCGGCTGGGACCGATATGATCTGATGCGAGGTAGCGTATGGCGCGTGGTGGTCCCATGTACATGGTCATTCGCACGTACACGAAGGTCCGTTCAGTAGCGGACGCCGCTCGTCGCGCCGAGAGCGGCGTCGGTGATCCCAAGGCAATCGCACGGATTTAGATCTTACCATGTGCTGGATGCGGGCGACGGTGTCGGTATGGCCGTGAGATGACCGCGAAAGCGCCAACGCAGCGAACGCCAAGATAATGGCGTTTGTTCAGGCGGGCCTACATGACCTCGATCTTGGGGTTCCCGAAGTCACCAGCGGTGAGGTTTTGGTGGACATAGAGTGGAATGGTCTACGGGCATAAAGTAGCGTCGCCAGTTGCGTGGCGGGTGCTGCCATTGCTCGTGTAGTCGACCTGATGTCACCCTCGCATTTGCGATGATCGCGCCCTGGATCTACGCGTGCCGCCGGTCAGGAATTGGATCGCAGGTGCTTTTCGAGGAGCAGCAACGCCATGAAGCAACACACCATCCAAACATTTTCCATCACAGCGATCTTCTGGTCGCCGCTCATGCTTGTGGGCACTGCGATGCCGCCAAGAGATCCTGATGAAGAGGGCGAGGAAGAAGATGAGGAGGACGAAAATGGTGAAGGGGAAGACGACGCTGACGAACCGGCGGTCGTGCGCGAGCCGGACGACGATTAGACTAGTCCGTGGTGAGCAGTCTGCGCTATAATATCTCCCATGGGCTGGGATGCGAAAGACGTAGGCCTCCTCACTACGCTCTGGTCCGCAGGACAGAGCGCGGCGCAGATAGCGCGTCGTCTCGGATGCAGTCGTAACGCTGTCTGCGGCATGCTAAGCCGTCAGGGCCTGAAGCGCGGCCACAAGCCGCCTACGGCAAGGCCCAAGATACGACCGCCCCCGAAGCTGCGGCCGCCGTCGTCGGCAGCTTGCGCCCATCCAGTCGCAAAGAAGGTGTCGCGAAACACATCGGCGAGGCAGCAGCCCAAGGAGTTCAGCAGGCAGCAGCTTTACGACATGCTGGCTGATGCGGTCAGAAATACTGGCTAGGAATCACCGCGAACGTCGTTGCGCTTCCGTCAGTGTCTAGCTCGGCTCGATGGGTTCGACCGTCGTGCACCCTTCCCAAGTTCGTCTGCTTCGGCTCACAAACGGACCGTGAGCTTGCAGCGACGGGGGCCTCGGCTTTCTCACCAGCACCTGATGTCATTCGGACATGAGACGTTATGGAAGAAGTCGGCCAATGGCTAACAACAGGCGGCCTTGGAGCTCGATTGTCCGGCTCTACCCACACCACAAACAAGTAGCGCGAGGGTCGATCACCTGCGCGTACCCAAAGCGGGCTCGGCACCGGCAACAGATTTGCGTCGATCCAGAGGCAAATTGCTCTCCTGAATTCGCGGAACCGACTCTCACCTTACCAGATGAAAAATTCGATTCCAGCGCACCGCAAAAGACCAACGCCAAAACATCCAGGCATGCTCGCCCTCGCTGATCGAGAAGAAGATCATCTGCGCTCGGCCAATGATATTCTCGAATGGCACGTAACCCACCGCGGACATCACACGGCTGTCAGTCGAATTGTCACGATTGTCGCCCATCAAGAAATAATGTCCTGGTGGCACAGCGTAGATTGCTGATGACTTCCGGTCTGACCGGATAAGCGGACAGCGTGGGATCGGACCGACATGCTGGCATCAGAGGCCGGCGGGCAAGTAACCGCCTTATGACCTTCGGCATATAGCCCTAGCCCAGCGAGAACATCAGAATTCAAGAATCGATTGGAAGAGACTTAGCTGGTTACCCCGGCCAAATCTCGGATTCTTGGGCGGTGGGAGGTGCTTGTATGTCCTTTGACCCGATGGCCACTGCCGTCGACTGGCTCGATGCCTACCGTGCCGGCGATATCGAAGCGATACTCGAAATGTACGCCGAAGATGCAGTGGTCTACTGCGGTTGTGACGAACTGACTATCACCGGCAGAGAAGGCCTCCGAGCATACTGGGCTGCTCGTATGCGGAAATACCCCGCTGCCGAGCTGGACGATCTTCAGCCTTCGCACGGTGGGACAGTGATCTCGTACGTCAGCGGGGAAAATGTAGTGAACGCGGTCCTGGCATTTAACGCTGCTGGAAAGATCAAGACCCTGAGCTGTGGTCCGCCAGCACAAACTCATGCGTCATGTCGCCTTTGACGCGATGCCTTTCAATGAGGGGCGCCTGCGAACTAAAATCCAAGACTCTGCATCATTTGAGATCCCGCGCTTGAATCCTGGGCCCGATATCGACTGGCGTCCGGCCTTGAGTCGGCGCGTCGGGCGGTCTCGGTGCGTCTCGGTCCAGCCCCGGGGATGCCCGGGGCCGTTCGCGTTGGAATGTTTGGGCGCCTGTCGCAGCCAAATTCGCATTGATGCAAGTTTGACGAACGCCCACATAGTCGGTTGCAAGCTTGTCAAATCGGGTCGCGACACCACGACATTGCCTGATCTTGTTGAAGGACCGTTCGATCAGGTTGCGCGCAGGTGTCGATCATCCGCACCGCCGCGTCATGACCGGTGCCAGACGTCAGCTCGCGGTGCGGATGCGCGGCTCGTCGACCCAGGCTTCCCGCGCGAACCAGGCGTGATCGGTGCGGCAGATCGGACAACGGGTGCGCGAGAAAAACACCGCGCGGCGTCCAAAGCTCTCGCTATCAGTCGTGATGCCGGTGGGAATCGCGTGTCCGGTTTGTGGACATTTGACCATGACCATTCCCATGTTGCCTCCCTTGCGATTTCTCTTTGTTGTGGTTTGCAGAAAAACACCGGCCGGTTGGAATGCGCCTGTCGTTGGAGCGCGGCCTGAGAGGCATCGCGCACCTTGTTGGTCGAGCATGGGGCAGTGGAGCGTGCTCGCTCAGTTGGGCGAGTTCCAACCAGCCGGATCTCCCCTTTAAACGAATCCGAATGTGAAATTGAACGCGCTTTTAGCCGCCTGGGTGGAGGACCCTGGTGAAGTGCTTCCTGATCGGCTCACCCGTTTCCGTCGCGAGCTTCTGGGCAAGCGCCCACAATTCCCTGTTCTGGTCAGAGGCGGTGTCGAACGCCTTGCGGGCTTGCGCCGCCGACAATGTATAGGCGTCTGTGGCGGACTTGCTGCCGAACAGATGAACGAAGAAATCGAGCGCAGAAGCGGCATTGGCGTTTGAGATTTCGAACACCTTGAGCCCGTAGTCGGTCGTGCATCTCGCATTGCTCGAATAGGTCTCACGCAGCGCCTGCGTCATCTCTTCCGATGCCGCCTTGATCTTCTCGCACCCTTCCCGTGCGCGGGCGAGGCCCTGCTCGGCAAGCTCGCGCCCCACGCCGGGCAACATGGCCTTCGAGAAATCCAACCATGGCATCGCGAAAACGCTCGTTCCGTTCGGCGGCAATTTCATTTGGCTTTCAGTCACGCAACATTCCCTTTCTCAAGCGAAAGCATTCCTCGCAACGCTCGCCTGCGTCACGAGAGCTCACGCTCTGTGTTCGATCAGATTTTTGGATGAGCCTTGATCTAGCCCCGACCCGGTATGACTTTGTACTGCGGGAAGCGGGAATGTCGGTTCGGTTTATGACTCTCCCTCAAACTTTTTTTGAGATTGTCAACACAGACGAAGGTATGTCGGGGACTGACGGTGCATAACAGGGATATCGCAAGGGGTGGGAAGTTCCTTCCTCAGCATAAGCATTGCAAAGGAGCCCGGCGCCAGCTGCGGTGGGATGCGCTACGTTTGCGCCAGCTTCGCATGACAGCTCCTGACTGCACATGCGATCAATTCGGCCTCGCGATCGGATTTGATGCAGCCAGCTCCGCGAAGCTTGTTCATTGTTAGTGTGACGGTGGTTCGTCGCACCCCCAACAGCTGTGCAAGCGCCTCCTGCGTCAGCTGAATTACGTCGCCCGCAACCCGATCGTGCAGTTCGAACAACCACCGTGCCATCCGGCATTGGACCGGATGCACTGCGTTGCAGGCCGCCACGTTCTGGAGCTGCAAGAGCTGTGTGCCGAGGTGAAGTCGCAGAACGTGTTTAACCGCGGCGCTTTGCTCAAAAGCATACTTCAATTTTGAGGAGGGTATCCGCAACGCACTGCCGGCCACATAGGCTGTAGCCGTCACAGGCGATCGTAACGAACTGAGCACCGAGAGAGCGCCAACAGCTGTTCCTGTTGACCGAGCCCGGAGCAGCCATTGTCACTGAGGCACCGGCCGCGACGCGATGTCCATCTTGGGGCGGACGCGACCTCGAATCCACCGAATTGGACCTAAGTACGCCTCCAATACTCCGGAAGCCGACGTAGATTCGAAGGCATCCAGACCGAGGTCTCAAGCACTGCCGAGAGCGTCCAACAGCGCGTCCCGTGGAACGAGGGGACGATCGTTGGTGCGAAGCCGCCACTCCGCCCGAAGCACGTTTGGTCAATCCGGACCAAGGTCGCGATCGACAGCAAGCTCCGGGGCTGCGACGCGATCGGTTTGAAAGACGATGACGTGGCACCGAGCGGCTATGCGGCCGATACAGCAAGCGTCCGCCAATGTGGTGGCGGAGCTCCTAAACGCCCGCTTCCAGTAGCTTGTGCTCATCATCGTGTAGATCGCGCCGATCGCGGTGAGAGGCGTGGTTCGCGCAACTCTCTCACCGCAGCGTTTGCCGCGCTCCGGAATTGGAACCCCCTATGGTGTTACCCATACGCATTTTGCAATTGTGCCGCCTAGCGCTTGAATCTAAGTCTCAATGATGGCGCAAGATAAACGTCGCCTCACGGCCGCCTGTGTTGGAGTTTTGTTTTTGAGCTTGAGAGCTTCCGCCGCTGAATTGGATTTCGCCGCGCGAAGTGTACGCCGTTTCAAACAAAGTTCGAGTTTGCCGTCCTATGCCGCTCGAAATGCGGTTCGCGGTGGGCTACGGTGACGCATCCCAGCGGAATTGGGAATCGACTTCTCGCTGCACTACCGGTGGCAGATCTCGGTCTGCTAGCATCCGAGTTGGAGGTGGTCGCGCTCGATCGGGACGCGGTCATCTCGCGAGCGGGTGACCAGACCGAGCACGTCCTCTTCCCACATAGTGGCGCCATTTCGGTGATGATCGACATGGCGAACGGGCAGACGGTCGCCAGCGCTGCGATAGGGCGCGAGGGAGCAGTAGGCACTCTTTCCGTGCTGGGGCCGTCCCCTGCGGCCGTTACCGCCATCGTTCGTGCCGCGGGCACCGCCTCGCGGATCCCCGCATCGCGATTCCACGCGGCCTTTAGCCGAAGCCCCGCGATCCGCCACGCTGTCCAGCTTCACTTCAAGGCAATGCTGATACAACTACAAATCGGCGGAGCCTGCAATGCGTTGCATCCGGTCCAAGCCCGCATGGCACGCTGGCTGCTCCATCTTCGCGACCGCGTCGACCACGACGTCCTGCCACTCACCCAGGAGACGCTTTCGCAAATACTGGGTGTACGACGGACGACGGTGACGCTCCTGATGCGCAATCTGCGCGCTACCGGAGCGATCAGATCTGAACGGCGAGGCGAAATCGAGATCGACCCATCGCGGCTCGCAGCGGTGGCGTGCGAATGCCGCGACGCCATGCGTCTCGACGTCGACGATATCTTTTCTATCGATCCAGCCTGAACTCGCGTTTGGTTCTGCCGACGCGTTAAATGAAACGGGCGATGCGACCCACTTCGGCGTGGCCCAGTGAAGCTGGCGAAGACCGGGCCTGAAATCGTCACCGCCTCGCCGGGTCTCAGGCCATGGCCCAATGCCCTGACCAGGACCTCCCCACCTAGTGTCCGCAACCGGCCCAAAAGCAGCTGTCGGCCGATGGGTCAGGCGGTGTCCGGTTTCCCTCACAGCAGACATGACGATGGCTCTCGTGATGTTCGGTTCAGGGCCGAACAGACGATGTTGTGCGGTCAGGTACGGTCTGCGCGCGGAAGCCACACGTAAGCGGCGGCATATTCGACACGTGCAGGAACATCGTCGACGTTAACCCTGTCGGCAAATGAATCGTCGCCGGACGACAGCCGCCGGCAAAGTTGCCTTATTGGCGACGAGAATTTTCAGCGGCACTAACCTAGGTTGGAGGTGCGTAATGCTGAGAATGGCGTTGTTGGGCCTCCTGATCCTGTTCAGTGTCGGAGTGCTGTCGGCAATGGAGTTGAGCGCTCCACCGCGTCGCGCCGTCGCGATCGTCCAGCCGCTCGCCGAGCAGAGCGCAAGCATCTCTGCTTCCTCTGACGCATCGGCGAAGGCCGATCGCCTCGAGGTTGCCGCTGTGAGCAACGCGATGCCGACAGAGGCAGCTTCAGCCGAAAACCCCGTTGCTCCGCAAGACATCCATGCCGGTTCGTCCGCGCCGGAGCCGATCGTCCGTCATCGGCCCAATCCGAAGACGATCGCGGCCGCCAAACCTCCCAAGCCGAAGCCAAAGCCAATCGTTGTCAAGCGAACCGCCAACGTTCAGCGCGCAAAGGCCGCCAGCGAGACCGAGACCTGTCGGCTCAAGGCATTCGGCGGCTTGCTCAAGGCTTTGAATTTGACCGGCTGCGAAATCTGAAGACTCCACGAGCAGTCCAAACCCTTGCCTGCTTCCTCCAGGAGGCGCTTACGGGCACATGCCTTGTCGCCATTTTTCCCTCCGGCCGACGACTCGCAAACTCTTCCGATCATCCATATCTTGCCCGCATGAAAAAGATCGGATTCCTCTCCTTCGGGCACTGGACGCCCTCACCGCAATCGCAGACCCGCTCTGCTAGCGATACGCTGCTGCAATCGATCGAGCTTGCGGTCGCGGCGGAACAGCTAGGCGCCGACGGCGCCTATTTCCGCGTGCATCATTTCGCGCGCCAGCTGGCTTCGCCCTTTCCGTTGCTCGCCGCCGTCGGCGCCAAGACCAGCACCATCGAGATCGGCACGGCCGTGATCGACATGCGCTACGAGAACCCGCTCTACATGGTGGAGGACGCGGGAAGCGCCGACCTCATCGCCGGCGGCCGGCTTCAGCTCGGCATCAGCCGCGGCTCGCCCGAGCAGGTGATCGATGGCTGGCGCTACTTTGGCTATCAGCCGGCCGAGGGTCAGAGCGACGCCGACATGGGCCGGCGTCATGCTGAGGTCTTTCTCGACCTGCTCCGCGGCGAAGGGTTTGCAGAACCCAATCCGCAGCCGATGTTTCCGAACCCGCCGGGACTGCTGCGCATCGAGCCGCACGCGCAGGGCCTGCGCGAGCGGATCTGGTGGGGCGCCGGCTCGAACGCGACCGCGGTGTGGGCGGCCAGGCTCGGCATGAACCTGCAGAGCTCGACGCTGAAGAACGACGAAACCGGCGAGGCTTTTCACTTGCAGCAGGCGGCGCAAATCCGTAGCTACCGCGCGGCGTGGAAAGAGGCCGGCCACACCCGCGAGCCCCGGGTGTCCGTCAGCCGCAGCATCTTCGCGCTGATGAACGATCGCGACCGCGCCTATTTCGGCGGAGAGCGCGGCGGCGAAGACCAGATCGGCTTCATCGATCCGCAGACCCGGGCGATCTTCGGCCGGAGTTATGCGGCCGAGCCGGATGTGCTGATCGAGCAGCTTCGCCAGGACGAGGCCGTCGCCGAGGCCGATACGTTGCTGTTGACCATCCCGAACCAGCTCGGCGTCGATTACTGCGCGCATGCGATCGAGGCCATCCTCACACATGTCGCGCCTGCGCTTGGGTGGCGGTGACATGAGCCGGCGCTGCACGACCAGAAGTCGCGATTGACTTCGTGCACCACCCTCGCCAATGATGTCCAGGGGACTGTTGGACTAAATAAGGGGCGGGAATGCGCGTGTGTCCGGGGATCTTTGTCTTGGCTGTCTTGCTGGCGGGGTGCGCGTCAGGGCCGATGGGCAGCACGGCTCTGACAGAGAACGTGAAGGCAAATACTGCGCGGCTGGTGGTCTATCGCTCATCCGCCCTGGGTTTCGCGGTCCAGCCAAGCTATTCGGTAGATGGACGGTTCGCTGGAGGCAGTCAGGCTGCCGGTTTCGTGGCCTGCGACCTGCCTCCGGGCCGCCACGAGGTTGCAGTCAATAATCTTCCGCTGAGCAGCAATCTGTTCGGGCAGGGAAGTGAGAAAGTGAGCCTCGATCTGCGCGCTGGCAGCACCACCTACCTCTCCGCCCAGCCGCAGATGGGAATCATCACGCCCGGTGCAATCACGTTGATTCAGGTCACGGAAAGCCAGGGCCGTGCCGACGTCGCCAGCTTGCATCAGAGCAACAGCTCATGTGGCAAGGCGTGATCTGAGGCGCTCCGCCGCAAAGCGCGTATGAAACGCCTTATCCTGCAAGTCATCTTGCGCCTTGGCCGCTATGCGGTCCTTCCTGCCGTCGCGCTGGCCTGCACGATTCTCGCCATCTGGCTGACCATCATGGACCGGTACACGATTGCGGCGCTGGCCACGGCACCGATTGTGTTCGCGATCTTCATGGCCGCGACGGCTCTCGCAATCGGGCTCCTGTTCCTGCCTTCGCGCAAGCATCGCAGTTTCGCAGCCGATGAGCAGACCGCCCCGGGACTCTGGGCGATATGGAAGGAGCTCGATGGCAGCTTTGTCAGATCGAAGCGCACTCTGCTGGTCGACACCGATTTCAACGCCTCGATCTCGGAAGAAAGCCGGTATGCCGGAGTGTTCGGGCAGCATGTCACGCTGACCGTTGGTCTGCCATTGTTGATGATCATGGACCAGCGTGCGGTTCGTGCCGTTATCGCTCATGAAGTGGCGCATGCCCGGCTTCGGCACACCTCGGGAGGCACCAACCTCGCGGATTTCATGGCGGCCGCGGAGAACATTCTCTTTTACGCCGATCCGGAGCACACCGTTACCGGATGTATTGTCCGCATGCTCCTGCATTCCCTGCTCGAAAGGCTTGAGAAGGAATACCGCGCGTTGTCACGGGAGAACGAGCTTGCCGCCGATGTCGAAGCGGCCGAGCAGGTTGGACGCGAGGAGATGGCACGCGCGCTGGTGATGATAGAGGTCTGTGGAGCACGTCTGACCGATCTCGTATTCGCCCCGCTGCAGAAGGAGGTGCTCGGCGCAATAACGGCCCCGTCGCCGCCGTTCGCGCGAATCCTAGATCAGATCGCAGCCATAAGAGCGCCCGGCCCCATGACCGCCGCCGTCGCCAGTCTGAGCCGCGAGCACGATCCCGATTCCACACATCCGCCTTTTGGCCAGCGGCTGGCGAACCTGGGGTACACCGACATACCTGATGTCGGCGAGCTACAAATGTCCGCCGTCGACCAGCTTCTCTCACCGGATGCTGCCAACGGACTCACCTTACGATTCGATGAGGAATGGCGGAAGAAGGTCCAGAAGTGGGTCAGTGTCGGCAGCTGAGCATGCGGCTGTGGCGGCGAGCAGTCGCTCGGACGATCTTCATGCAGCCACGCCAGCTCGACGAGGCAAGGCCCAAAGAATTAATACTGGCATTGCCCTCTCCTCCAATGACTGCTCCCGGCAAATCAACGGGAAAAAGTAGCAAATGTTCCGTTCGCGTTCGGAACGGTCAGCCTGATCGCGAGTTCATCGCTGCGCCGCATGTAGCGGCGAAGGAGAACGCGATGAAGAAGTTCATGCTGATTTCAGCCGCCGCCCTGCTCGTGTCAACGAGCGCGATGGCGCAGTCCACCGTCGTCACCACCACCGGTGCGGGCCATGGCGCTGCCGTGCAGATCGAGCCCGAGTATCGCACCAGGATTCGGTCTTACGTCACCGAGCATAAGGTTCGTCCGGTCGAAACGCGCGAAAAGATCGTGATCGGCTCGCCGGTCCCGCGCGACGTCGAGCTCGCGACGGTGCCGAGCGATTGGGGCCCTTCGCTTACCAAATATCGCTACGTCTATTCGGGCAGCCGCGTAATGCTGGTCGATCCCGAGACCCGCATGGTCGTCCAAGAGGTGGACTGATTGCATCGCATGGCGGGCCGTCGCCTGGCGGCCCGCCCCTGCAATTGCCCTTGGCTCGTCTATCGGTAGCGCCCGATGCCCATCATTCGATATTTTCTTTTTGCAGGCGCATTCGTCATAGCGCTACTCTTCGTACTCGATTGCAATCTGCCGCCGCTTGCGACGGCGTCTGCGGCCCCGGATGTCGATCGAACAATCATTCGAATCCATTCCGCCCACGCTCTCCCTGAAAAGATCATCTTGGACACGTCGATCGGCATTGCCGCTGCGGCAGCCTCGCCCCTGATTGCCGCCGAGGCGCCGAGCCATTCCGCGAGCGACGCGTTGGCAATGGCTGAAACACCGAAGGCGGAGACGAAAATTGCACCTGCAGCTCGGCACGGCGTGACGCGCGCAGCCGGTCTCCGCTCACATCGCACAGCGCGATCGGCGTCCTCGCGTCGACTCTTCGAGCGCCAGGAGATGGTCGGGGCATTCTGAGAGCTGCCGGCATCGCGTGATTGCGACGCAAGAGACGACAGGGCTTCGTGCGGATGAATACTGGATGAATGGATGCGATGTGCGTCGCGCGTTGCGCGTTGCGCGTTGCGCGCGCGGAACTTCGCGGCAGGGTGAAGAGAACGCGTCAACGTGCCCGACCTAAGGAACGTTCGGGCGATTGCCAATTTATCCCGTGCCTGATCTGGCGCTTTGTTTTGGAAACCAATGGAGGAACAGACATGAGGATCCTGAAACTTTCTGCGGCTGCGGCCGCGCTGCTGGCCGGCACGGCGCTCGCCGTTGCGCAATCGAGCTCGACGGTCGGCACC
>NZ_JALBGZ010000889.1:0-2256 GCF_023006515.1 Bradyrhizobium sp. PRIMUS42 | reverse complement strand
CGACCAGCCCGGCGCCGAGCACGCCGACGGCGGCGGCCTCTGATGGTGTCGCGAGCCCGCCATACATCGAGCCGAGCACGCAGGCGATCAGGAACAGCGCCGGCGCGAGATCCTTCAGCGCGGCGAAGCGTTCGCCCCAAGGCACCTGCGAGAGCTTTGCCTCCGTCTCCGGCACCATCGCCGGCTTGAGGCTCGTGTGCAGCATCACCCAGCCCATGAAGGTCGCGGCGAGCAGCAGGCCGGGCAGCACGCCGGCAGTAAACAGCTTGAGAATGGAAACGTCGCCCAGCACGCCGTAGATGATCATGATGTTGGACGGCGGGATCAGGAAGCCGAGCGTACCGGCGCCGGCGAGCGAACCAATTGCGATGTCGCGGGAATAGCCGCGGCGCAGCAGCTCGTTCAGCGACATGCGGCCGATCACCTGCGTCGTCGCCGCCGACGAGCCCGAGATCGCCGCGAAGATGGTGCAGCCGATCACATTCACATGCAGCAGACGGCCCGGCAGCAACCCCGCCCACGGCGCCAGGCCTTGGAACAGCGAGCGCGACAGACGGGTGCGAAACAGCAGCTCACCCATCAGGATGAACAGCGGCAGCGCCAGGAGTTCCTGCGTGGTCAGGATGTTCCAGGCGTATTGCGGCAACAGCTTGTCGAGCGGGATCGAGCGGAACATCGCGAGCAGAAGCGTCGCGGTGAGCGCCAGCGTGAGGCCGATCCAGACGCCGCACGCCAGCAGCGCAAACAGGATCGCGAACAGGGCGACGACTTCGATGGTCATGCGATCTTGAATCCGGGTGCGGGCGAAGCGGTCATTCGACGGGCGAGGCCTTCATGCGGTGATCCTCCAGCGGCAGGCCGAGCACGGCCTGGATCGCGCGCGCCAGGAACTGGAGCGTCAGCAGCAGCATGCCGAAGGTGACGACCGCTTCCGGAAACCACAGCGGCGTGTCGCTCGAGGTCGAGACCTGGCCGCGGACATAGGCGCCGAAGGCAAACTTCGCCATCGCGGAGGTCAGGAACGCCATGAAGGCGAAGCCGGCGGCGGCCGAGAGGATTTCGATCGCACGTTGAAACGGTGCGGGGACGTTCTTCAGCAGCAGCACGACACGGATATGGCCGCCGACGCGCAGGGTCATGGCGGCGCCGAAGGTGAAGGACGCCGCCATCAGGTAGGAGGAATACTCCCACGCGATCGAGATGGTCGGCGGGAAGAACGGCAGGAAGTTCGAGAGGAAGCGGGTTGCGACCTCGCACAGCATCAGCAGCGTCAGCGTCAGCAGACAGCCGCCGCCGATCCAGCCGTCGAGCCGGCCGAGACGGTCGATGCCGTCGAGCAGGATGCGCAGCGGCACTGGCGCCGCTGCGTTGAGACTCTGCGGAGCTTCGGTCGAGACGCTCACCACGGCTTCACCCTCAACCACGCTTCATGTCGGCGAGATAGGCCTTCACGGGCTTGTCGGCGGCAGGCACGCGCTTGAGGAAGGCGTCGAGCTGGGGCGCGGTCTTGGCTCGGATGTCCGTCATCATCGCATCCGAGACCGGCACCACCTCCATGCCGCCCTCCTTGAGGCGGTTGAGGCTGTCGACGTCGGCCTTCAGCGAGTTCGCCCAGAATCCCGGCTCCATCTTCGCGGCGATATCCGCGACGAGCTTCTGTTGATCGGCGCTGAGCGCCTTCCACGAGTCGAGATTGACGGTGAGCATCTGCGACGACCAGACGTGGTTGGTCGGGTAGACGTATTTGAGGAATTCCCAGAACTTGCCGTCGACGCCCGACACCGACGATGTGGAGACGCCCGAGACCGCGCCGGAGGCGAGTGCGGGAATGGTTTCGCCCCAGGGGATCATCACGGCCGCCATGCCGATCGCATTCAGCATGTCGACCGCATTCTTGTCGGGCACGCGGATCTTGATGTTCTTGAGGCCGTCGACGTCGGCGACCTTCGCCTTGAGATGCAGATACTGCGTCGGCCACGGCACGATGTAGAGGATCTTCTGGTTGTTGCGCGCGGCGATCTTCTCGTATTCGGGCCGCACGTATTTGTGCAGCACCTTCAACTCGTCGACGGAACCACAGAGAAACGGGATGCTCTCGACGCCCATGAAGGGTTCGTCGCCGACCTGCTGGATGTTGAGGACGTCGGCGAGCGGCACCAGGCCGTCGCGCACGGCGCGCAGGTGCTCGGGTCCCTTGAAGCCGAGCTGGCCGCCGGCCTTCACGGTGATGGCGACCGAGCCGCCGCTCTGCTTCTT
>NZ_JALBGZ010000888.1:0-2260 GCF_023006515.1 Bradyrhizobium sp. PRIMUS42 | reverse complement strand
CGGCTTCGATCGCGGCCTGGCCGAACACCGCCGCCATGGCGTCGAGCCGGGCCTGGTTAGCGACCCAGCGCTCCCCGCTTTGGCCATTCCAGTCGGCCACCTGATAAACTTTTTTCTCTGCCATGCCATTATCCTTGTTCTGATTTGTTCTTAACTCGGAATCCTTTGATCGAGGCGAGGGGTCCGGATCGATGCCAAAGCCCGCATCGTCTCGAACAGATGCGGTTACGCTGACGATCTTCTTGCCACGGGCCTCTATCGCACCACCGCTGATCTGCTGGCGTAGGCGCTCCGCCAACAGAAACGCGCTGCCAACACCGGTTTCGCGCAGCAACACCACAAACTCCTCGCCCCCAAAACGCGCGACGTTGTCGACGGTCCTGACTTCGGCCTGGACGAGTGATCCTCTACTCGGCCCATGCCGCAATCCGTTCCGCAATCGCCTCGGGGGCCTCGATGTGCAGGAAGTGACCGACGTTGGGGACGACCTCCATCGCGCGCCGGGCGGCGAACCGATGTCGGTCATCGACTTGCGCAGGGAGGATGCAGCCGTCGTTGGCACCGTGAAGCTGCAACATGGGCACCGTGATCGGCCGAGACATACGGCGCGTCGCCCCAAGCATGCCGGGCCGCAGCATCGCCCGGTAGTACTTCAGAGGCGCGGGCATGCTCGCCCGCAGGTGCTCGTGTAGCTCCGCCTTGAGAGCAGGATCGAGCGAGAAGCCGGGCGACCACTGATGCCAGAGGCGGTCGATGAAGGCGAGATCGCGGGCGGTGGCGATCCAGCCGCTTCCCGGCAGTTGAAAGAGCCCCATGTATGAGCTCCGGCGCAGCTGAGCGGGGTCCGTCAGCCGGCTCATGAAGGTGAGTGGGTGCGGGATTGCGAGCGCGACCGCGCGTTCGATCCGCTCCGGCGCGGTGACGCAGGCATCATATGTGATCAGGGCACCCCAGTCGTGGCCAATCAACTCCACGGGTCGCCCGGGAGACCAGCGGTCGATCAGCGCGAGCACGTCGCTGGTGAGGGCTGCGAAGTCGAAAGGCCCCGCCGTCGGGGACGGCGCGTAACCGCGAAGCCAGGGAGCGACGACGTGACGGCCACGTCGGCCCAGCTCGGCAAGGAAGGGCTTCGCGGTCGGGGGATGGTCCGGGAAGCCGTGCAAGACGATCGTCGGTTGGCCATCGGGATCACCACCCTGCAACGCGTGAAAGGTGCCGTGTGGCAGGTCGAAGGTGACGTGTTCGAACTTCATGTGTGGGGCCTCTCCAACAGCGGTCGGACGAGAGATGCCGATGCTGGCTTCGGTGTTTCTGGTTTTGGACAGGTGCATCTCCTCAGGCGTCGGGTGAACTGCGGGGGCAGCCGGCCAGTCGGTTTTCGATGACACCGGTCCGGAGAAGGGAATCTGTGCTCTCAAACCACCATCGACTGCTGGGCGAAGATACCCGCCATCGCGCCCTGCGATGATGCCTGGGTGACCGAGGGCAAGAAGGTCGTGGTGAGGTCGCCGGCGGCGTAGATGCCGGGCATGCTGGTTTGGCGGCGCTCGTCGACCTTGAGGGCGATGCCGCCGGGCGTAGCCACGGTGGCGAGACCCAGTGATTCATGCAGGCTTGCGGACGGCTTGTTGCGCGGATGGGCGAACAGGATGTCGACCGCGACATCGGGGCCGGTATCGAGCTTGACGGTGGCGTTATGGGCCCCGTGATGGGCGATCCCGGTGATCCGGCCATCGACGACGGGTATGTTGCGGCGCGCCAGATCGGCCCGGATATCAGGCGGAATGTCGTGACCACCGGCGAAGAGGGTCAACCTGTCGGTCCAATCGTGGAACAGCCTGACCTGATTGTGCGATTGCGGGCCCGACCAGACGAGGCCCCAATGCTGGCCGGCGACTTCAAAGCCGTCGCAATAGGGGCAGGGCACGATGGACGTGCCCCAGCTTTCGGCAAAGCCCGGAACATCAGGCATCTGGTCGACGATGCCATAGCTCAGGATCACACGACGCGCCCGAAGGCTTTCGCCATCGGAAGTGAGGACCTTGAAATCGTCGAGGGCGCCCGAGACGCCGTCGGCCCGGGCATTGACCAGCTTGACCGTGGGATAACGCGCCAGCTGCTGCCGCGCCTCGGCCAGGATGTCCAGCGGCGGCTTGTGATCGTGGCCGAGCAGGCCATGCGAGTGGCCGGCGAAGCGATTGCGCGGCAGGCCGGTATCGAGAACGGTGACCTTGCGGCGGGCACGGCCGAGCTGCAGGGC
>NZ_JALBGZ010000887.1:0-2262 GCF_023006515.1 Bradyrhizobium sp. PRIMUS42 | reverse complement strand
GACTGCGACAGGCGCCGCTCCAATTGAGGCCGTGGTAACAGGCGCGGCCGGCGCTTCCGGGAGGGGCTCGAAGGCCGCTGCTTGGCGGATCACCAGCTTCCGCGCGG
This sequence comes from Bradyrhizobium sp. PRIMUS42, assembly GCF_023006515.1. Lineage (NCBI taxonomy): Bacteria > Pseudomonadati > Pseudomonadota > Alphaproteobacteria > Hyphomicrobiales > Nitrobacteraceae > Bradyrhizobium > Bradyrhizobium sp. PRIMUS42. The sequence continues at coordinate 2,155 of NZ_JALBGZ010000887.1, read as the reverse complement.
AATCGCTAACCGGCTTATCGCCTTTCCAGGTGCCCCAGATGATCAGGGCGGCAAAGGCGGTGAGCGCCAGCGCACCGAAGCCGCGTTTGAGCATCGCCGTTCGACCATTGTCGCCTCCGCCCACGGGCGTAATGCCGCGGTCGCCGGCGATCGTCTCATCTTGATGTTCGGTCATATCGCCCTCGCCTATCGCGGCCTTGGGGTTAGTGGTGATTTCTTCGCCCGCCGCTCAATCGACGGGCTTGTGGTATTGGTGCCTGGATTAATCCCCACCGCGTCGAATGCTTCGTTGAAAATGCAAAGCACGTTTTCACCTTTGCGCAGCCGGAACTCCCGCGCCGTGGCATGAACCACCACGAGCTCCCCGCGGACGTCTTTTGGCACGAGGCTTTCCGAGCCGTCGGAGTTGATCAGATAGATCGCGGGGACTTCGCGGTTGCCTGCGAAGCGGAACGTGGTCTCCTTGCCGTCGTCGAAAACGGCTTCGGGCTCGAGGTCGATCGATCCCTGCGCCGAAAAGCGCCAGTTGCGGGCGCCATAGGCGTGATGCAGGTCGAAGGTCTGGTCGATCAGCGCGCCTTCCCGCTCGGCGCCGCGGGTCGCCGCCTCCGCACGTCGACGCTCGATCTCGTCGCCGGGATAGGCGAAGCGGACGACGAAGTAACTGTCCGCGAGCGTCGTCTCGGCGATCGACAGCTCGAATTGATACGAGCGCTTGCGACCATCCGGGCGCGTGGTGACAACCTGCAGATTGGTCGGAGGATGTTTCTCGCGGGGTTTAAGGAACAGGATTGAGCCCGCCGGTGCGACCTCCCATGCAATCGCGTCGCCGATCGCGACATGCGCGACCTCCTCATCGTCCGCAAACAATACTTGGGTCGATGCCCGAATCACGCCGTTGACCCGGACGACGTTGGCCGGATCGTAGGTCACGGTTCTCACGCGCGCGTCATGTTGTCCGGGTGACGGCTGTTGTAGCGCCAGAACCGGCTCCGCGAATCCCAGGACAAAGGTCATCAAGAGAACGAAAGACTTCATGGCACGACCTCCGGATCGGCGCGGTATTCCGAGACCAGAAAGCCGAGGGGATTGATGAGTCGGTCGGCGGAGGACATTGGCGCGTTGGCATAGGAAAACGTCAGCGTGGACACCCAATGGGTGATGCGGGTTTCCTCGCCCTTGCGGCTCTCCTTCAGGAAGCGCACGGACGCCACATTGTCGGCCAGGAGCGAGATCGCCTTGATCCGCACGGTCGCAACCCCGAAACGGCCTTGAACGACTTGCGGGCTTTCGGGATTGGAGCCGCGGTACCATGCTGCGAAACGAGCCTGTTCGCCCTGCCCCGAGAGTAGCGAAATGGTGCGGAAGTTGGTTTCGGCCTCCGGATAGCTGTAACCTTCGCGCGCGCGGACGTAGCGTCCAAGAAAATATTTGGTGACGGCTTCATCATAGCGCGCCGGCGTCGAATTGAGGGCGGAGACGGTGTCCACAATGCCGGTGGCATTATCGACCCGGATGACGTACGGCTCGACCGTCTTTAGCGGCGCAAGTGCTGCGACCGCGCCAACCGAGGCGACCGCCAACGCGCAGGCGCCCGCGGCAATCACCCATGCCGTTCGCCGCGAGCGATGCGCCGACAGCAACAGATCCTGTTCCCATCGCCGCGCATTATCGAAATAAGCTTTCAGGTCATCATTACCGACCATCTCACGCCACCTTGCCGCAAGCGCGGTAAGAGGCTGCAACGGCGGCCTGGCGGTCTGATGCAGCGAGTTTCGTGGAAGGCACTCCCGGGCTGGTCTCGCCTTTGCGGATAACTGGTGCCGGCGCGGACGGCGGGATCGGCGGCTCTGGCGTGGCCAGCGGCGCCCCGGTCTCCCAATCCCAAAGCGAACGATTGAGCGGCCGCCGGGCCTGGCCATCACATGACGGCGGTCCCTTTGACCAGCTAGCGCAGCCGCCAAGCTGAAATCCGATTACGCAGATGATGAATAGTCGACGCCACATCGTTCTGATGCCCCTGTCTGTCTTTCCCGTCTGTTGCCGACGATGACTGCTTACGCGGCCGTGGTTCCCGTCGATCCCGTTCGCCGCATACTGCCGCCTTGCCGGCTCGCTCGTAGTGCAGCGAGACCGCGGCCGGCCGACCAGCGCG
>NZ_JALBGZ010000886.1:0-2277 GCF_023006515.1 Bradyrhizobium sp. PRIMUS42 | reverse complement strand
CAGGACCGGCCCAACCGCCAGGCCGACGGCACCACCACCGGCCAGTCCCGGGAACCGCTCGGCGACAAATTGGCGAAGTCCGATGGCGTGCTTTGCCCGCCCTCCGGCGTCGATCCCGACATGCACGCTCCGGCCCCCGACACCGGCGGCAACACCCCGGTGATCCCGCCCCCCGGCAGCCCCGGCGGCGACCCGAATGTAAGGCCGAAATAGGCCTCGTTTCATCCTAAATGCCGTCATGCCCGGGCAGAAGCGCGAAGCGCGTCTTCGCGCTCCAGCCCGGGCATCCACGTTCTTGGGATTGCAGCGAAGGGGATGGCCGGGACAAGCCCGGCCATGACGAACTCATTGAAAAAGAGCCGTATTCACAAGGCGGCTTGTCCCGTTGCAGCCTTGGCGAAGGCGGAAAAAGGCGGACCACTTTGCTTGACTTCCCGCCGCCCCCTTCTTTATATGCCGCGCGTTCGCGAGATCGGCCGTATCAGGCGGTTCGCGACCCTGTGGCGGGGTAGCTCAGCTGGTTAGAGCACGGGAATCATAATCCTGGGGTCGGGGGTTCGAGTCCCTCTCCCGCTACCATTTCAATATCCTCACGTCCGATCTGTCAGGCCCGGCTTGGGCGCCAAGCCGCACGGCGCACATTGTCCGTCGCGTCCTCGCCTGGCGCATCCGCGACTAGGAACTCCCGCGCGGGATCGACGCTTGAATCCGCGGGCCAGCTTCGCCGCCGATTGCTGGCCTGCGCGACCCCGCCTCCAAGCCCCTCATACCCCCCAGGGTGGGGCCGCGCTTCACAAGCAGGAGATGCAATTGTCCGAGCCGACCGAGCAAGAGATCAGAGACCGCGCGCACCGCTTGTGGGAGCAAGCCGGCAAGCCCGAAGGCCGCGAGGACGAATTTTGGCGCGCCGCCGAGCAGGAGCTGCGCAACGAGGACAAGTCGAACACGTTGCGGACGCCGGATACGCTGTGACCGACAGGAATTGCCCATTCTGCCAGGGTCTGGGATGGGTCTGCGAAAACCATCCGCTCCGGGTCTGGAGCGAACAGCCCGGCGGCTGCCGCTGCGGTGAGGGCATGCCCTGCACCTGCAACACGACCGAGGATCCCGAGATACGCGTGGTGATCGTCGAAGCCGACACGACGTGGCACTGACGGCGTCGATGTGACGGCGCGTAGGGCGGATTAGCGGAGCGCGTAGGATGGGTAGAGCCCTTGCGAAACCCATCATTGCTTCTTCGCCCGGACTTGATGGGTTTCGCTTCCGCTCTACCCATCCTACTGGCTACGCGCTGCTGTTGAGGGAACAGACCATCCCCGAAAGGAATTCAGTGTCTGACCAGCACGGGCTCTGAAGACGATCCTTATCCCATGGCAGTGTCGGCGGTGGACGAGCAGAAAAAGATCGAGCACCAGATCGAACTCGCAACGCGAGCGGCCGCGCTCGTCAAGGACGAAACCACGGGCCAGCGCTTCAGGAGTTTCGCCGAAGAGCTGACGCGAAAGCTCCGTCGCATGATGCGGCGCGGCCAGGTGCGCGCGCGTGCGTACGAGCTCTGGGAGCAGGCCGGCCGGCCAACGGGTCGCGAGTTGGAGTTCTGGCTCGAAGCGGAACGGCAGCTGGAGGACGAACGCGAGGAGCGGAAGTCGTCCGACGCGTCCCCGAATCGATAGAAGCGAGCTTTGCAAGAAAAAAAGCCGCCGGGCTCTTCACCCTGGCGGCCTCGAAAAGTCCGTAGCTGTTGATCGCCTCCGCAGCCTCGAGCGTACCGCCGTTACCTTGTTTGCGGCCATGCGCGGTCATTGTAGGCGGAGGCGCGCGATTCTGCTGTGATCTGAACCACACAGTGGAAAAGAGGATGGGGGGCCGCGCGTTCGTAAGATCAGCCTTCTTCGCCGCCGCGATCCCTATGGTGCGGTAGCTCAGCTGGTTAGAGCACGGGAATCATGATCTTGGGGTCAGCGGGGCGCGTTCTTCCTCCCAGCTACCAAGCACATCAATGAACGATGATACGCCTCTATTGTGCAAAAAGTGTCGTTATAGCCAGAGTGGTCGGAGAGGGTGTCGTCAATGGATTGGGAGCGGGTGAGGATATTCCTGGAGGTCGCGCGCGCCGGGCAGATCCTCAAGGCGTCGAAGAATTTGCGCCTGAACCACACCACGGTGGCGCGTCAGCTGACCGCGCTGGAGAAGAGCCTGAAGGCAAAGCTGCTCGAGCGGCACACCGCCGGCTGCACGCTGACTGCCGCGGGCGAGGCGCTGGTCCAGGCGGCCGAG
>NZ_JALBGZ010000885.1:0-2279 GCF_023006515.1 Bradyrhizobium sp. PRIMUS42 | reverse complement strand
ATAGTGGCCGGCGACGCCGCCGACGACGGCGCCCTTGATGCAGCCCTTGGCGTTGGCGGCGGAGGTCGCGCCGAGCATGAGCAGCGCGGCGGTGACGGCGAGAAGCGGCGATTTCATGGATGATGTCTCCGGAGGCGGTGTTGGGCTCTCAACGGACGCGGATGGGTTCGGGTTCCCTTGCCCCGTACCGGCCAAGCGCGCCCGCCGACAGGCGTGCGGCGTCATCGCAAGATGCAAAAGCCTGTGTGCAAACAGGTGCGCAACCCGAATTGCACCCCATGAACGCGGCATGGCGCTGGCGCGTCATAACCGGCAAGCACCCTGTGCTTTTGCGGATTGATGGACCCGCGAGGCCCGCGGTAGCGTTCGCAATCCACGGCCGACGAGGGCGGGAGCAGCATGACGGTTGAATCGCTGAACAGGCAACGTGTGCTGCATCTGCTGGACGCCTTCGCGCGCGGCGATCTCGATACGGCGCTGGCGTGCTGCACCGACGACGTCGACTTCCTCACCCACGCGCCGATCGATGTGCTGCCGCACATGGTGCCGCGCCACGGCAAGGCCGCGCTGCGTGAGCTCTGGCAGACGATCTGGTCGCGCTATTCGGAGATCCGCTACAAGGCGCCGCACATTCTTGCCGAGGGCGAGGGGGTCGCGACCTACATGCACACTTATTTCAAGAAGCGCAGCAACGACCGCATCGTGCAGTTCGACATGGCCGTGTTCTACACCTTCCGCGGCGGACTGGTGGCGCAGATCCGTGAGATCATCGATTCCTACGATTTGGTGCAGCAGGTGCTGGAGCGCGAGATCGGGCCGCTGATCATGGACGCGCGGGCGGCGGATTGATCTTCCTTCCCGGCGAACCCGCGTCGGAACTGGCCTCGGAACCGGGAAATTACGGGGCACTATTGTAAATCTCACACTCCGCCATCAATTGTGCATTGCGAAAACGTGAATTGCGTTTTGGCCGAAATCAGGTAATTTATTCGCATACAAACGAGTTTGAGCCCCGGCACCCGACTGTGCATGGGGTTGTTTTCCGTTTTTCTTTCGCAAGCCAGCTTCAGGACTGCCCAAAATGACAGAGCACAGCCTCTGGCGTTTCTCGCGTGCGTTGCACCGCGCGATCAACGACCGGCATTTCGCTGATATCGAAGCCTTGATCGACGAGGACGTCGAATGGGCGCTCTACGGCCCGATCGACATGTTTCCATTCCTCGGCGCGCGCCAGGGCAAGGACGCCGTGATCGAGGTCATCCGCCAGCTCGCTGACAATTTCCAGGTCCGCCGCTTCGACCGCGAGAGCATCATGCTCGGCGTCGATTCCGCCGCCTCGATGGTGCGCTATTCGCTGACGGCGATGGATTCCAACAAGCCCATCAGCTTGCGGGTCGCGCAGTTCGCCCAGTTCAGGGCGGGCAAGCTCGTCAGCATGCGCGTCCTGATCGACACGTTCGATCTGGTCGAGCAGGCACTCGGCCGCGCCATTCATCTGCCGAAGATGACCAGCGTCGGCTGACGGGACGCCAACGGGCCCCGCTGTTCGGGACCGACGACAATGCCGACTGCGACGTCCTGGCCTCCAGCCCCGCCGGATGCCGTCGCGTCACAAGCTCGTCATCGGGCGCGCGCCTTTCGCGCGGCCCGTTGGTTCGGGGGCCTTGAAAGCCCCGCCACAATTTCGCAACGATGCATCAGCATTTTCAGCGCGGAATGGCGCATGGTCTTTGCTGACGGCCGATATATATTGTCGGAAAGCATGCGCTGGGGTTCGCGGGCAGGACGATGGAATTCTCGACAGGTTTTGGCTGGACCAGGCTGCCGGTGCTGGCGGCCGTATTCATTTTGGGCTCCGTGCTGACGGTCTCGGCGCAGATCATTCCGCCCTTCTCGCCCACAGCGGCCACGCCTGACGACGAGACCGAGACCGAGGCCGTGGCGGAGGCCCCCGACGTCAACGACCCCGACGTGCTCAAAGGCATCGACGTCGACAAGCTCGATTGGAGTCAACTCGCGATCGACGCCGGCACCGGCATTGACCCCATGGCCGCCAAGAAGCGCGCCCAGTCCGCCGCCCAGGACGGCCTGGACTGGTCGTCGAACGCCAACGCGAACGGCTCTTCGGCCGTGACGGTGAAGCAGTCCGTGTTCTCGTTCTGGGATACGCGGGTCGGCGCCGACATGACGGTGACGAGCGAGCCGCGCACGATGTCCGAGCTGCTGGCGCAGAAGGCCACCAATGGCGGCAGCGTGCCGCAATCCTCCGGCAGCGCCTG
>NZ_JALBGZ010000884.1:0-2282 GCF_023006515.1 Bradyrhizobium sp. PRIMUS42 | reverse complement strand
ATCACCGCCGGGACCGGCGCCGAACACCGGCTTCGGCTTCATCGGCAGCAGGCCTTCGCGCTGCAGCTTCTTGCGGGCCAGCTTGCGCGCGCGGCGCACGGCTTCGGCCTTTTCGCGGGCCTTCTTCTCGGAGGGCTTTTCGTAGTGACCGCGGAGCTTCATCTCGCGGAAAATACCCTCGCGCTGCATCTTCTTCTTCAGCGCCTTGAGGGCTTGATCGACATTGTTATCGCGAACGAGAACCTGCACGCGGCATCCTCTTCAGTGGATCGGATTTGAATTCTGGTAAGACGAAGGGGATGGCGAAACGCGCAAGCCCTTAACCTTGAGGGCGCGGATGTATCAGACAAAAGCGGGGATGTCCACCGGCCAAGCGGGGATTCGGGCCAAGTTCAGCCATTAAATAAGGCAAAATACCTCCGTGCGGCCCTGATTTGGGAGATTTGACGCCAAGGGTGGGGCCGTTTTCGGAGCCTTGTTCCGGAAACTTTGAAAGTAGGGGACGACACATGGATATCAAGAAATACGCCGCTGAAGCCATCGGCACGTTTTGGCTCACATTCGCAGGTTGCGGCAGCGCGGTGATCGCCGCGGGCTTTCCTCAGGTCGGAATCGGCCTGGTCGGTGTTTCCCTCGCGTTCGGCCTGAGCGTCGTCACCATGGCCTATGCCATCGGCCACATCTCGGGTTGCCATCTCAACCCGGCGGTCACGGTCGGTCTTGCCGCCGGCGGCCGCTTCCCCGCCGGGCAGATCCTGCCCTATGTGATCGCCCAGGTCGCCGGTGCGATCGTGGCGGCGGGGCTGCTCTACGTCATCGCCAGCGGCGCTCCCGGATTCGACGTCAGCAAGGGCTTCGCCTCCAACGGCTACGATGCGCATTCGCCGGGCCAGTACAGCATGATCGTGTGCTTCCTCACCGAGGTGGTGATGACCATGATGTCTGGATCACCGCGACCAGCGAGCTGCTCTACGCCGAGGATGGCACGATCACTGGCGTGCGCCATGCCTGGACCTTCGACGACATGTTCTCGGCCTATGCGGTGCAGGGGCTCGAGAGCAAGACCAAGGGCGCCTATACGCGCGAGGAGCTTGGGCCGCTGGCGCAGACCAATGTCGAGTCGCTGAAGGAATATGCCTATTTCACCTTTGCGCGAGCCGACGGCAAGAAGGAGCGATTCCAGGAGCCGGTCGACTATTTCCTCGACTACAAGGATACGGTGTTGACCCTGCACTTCACGCTGCCGCTGAAGAACCCGGTCAAGCCCAAGCAGCTGGTGCTCGAAGTGTTCGACCGCTCCTTCTTCATCGACTTCCAGATGGCCAAGGAGAGTCCGGTGAAGCTCGTCGGCGCGCCCGCGGGCTGCCAGATGAAGCTTGACCGGCCAAGCGACGGCTCCGCCACTGCGCAGAAGCTCAACGAGCAGACCTTCCTGAACGGCGAGAACTCGAATTTCGGCATGATGTTCGCCAACAAGATCACGGTGGATTGCCCTTGATCGGTCGTCTGCATTCTCCGCTCGCCCGCGGGCTGCTCGCCTGCGCCGCGGCTATCGTCGTGCTCGGCGTCGCTGATGGCGCGCTTCATGATCTCCTGGCCCAAAACCCCTTTGGCGCGCCGCGCCCTGCGCAGGCGGCCGAACCCGAAGCGAGCGGCCTCATCGGTTGGCTCTTGGCAAAACAGTCGGAATTCTATCGCCAGATGTCGGTGACCATCCGTGCCGCGAAATCCGACGGCTCGGCGGTGTGGACGCTGCTCTTCATCTCGTTTGCCTATGGCATCTTCCACGCGGCCGGCCCGGGCCACGGCAAGGCGGTGATCGCCTCCTATCTCGTCGCCAACCGCGAGACCGCGCGGCGCGGTATTGCGCTGTCGTTCGCCTCGGCCCTGATGCAGTCGCTGGTGGCGATCCTGATCGTCGGCATCTCGGCCTGGGTGCTGAATGCGACCGCCAAGACCATGTGCAAGGCGGAAGGCGTGATCGAGATCGCGAGCTACGCCTTGATTGCACTGTTCGGGCTGCGCCTCGTCTGGGTCAAGGGCCGCACCTTCATCCGCGCGCTGCAGGCGGCCCAGCCGGTGCCGGCAATCGCCGGCGTGCCGCATCACCACCATGATCACGGCCATCACCATCATCACGACGCGCATGATGATCATCATCACCACGACCATGGTCACGCGCATCACCACCACGCCCACGATCACGTCCACGACGAGCATTGCGGCCATTCCCACGGCCCCACGCCGAGCGAGCTCGCCGGCCCCGGCGGCTGGCGGCGTGG
>NZ_JALBGZ010000883.1:0-2294 GCF_023006515.1 Bradyrhizobium sp. PRIMUS42 | reverse complement strand
GCCACCAGCTCGCGCGCGAGCGCGGCCTTGCCTCGGGCGAGATCGCCCTGCTGGTAGAAGGCGTGCATGCGGGCGCGGGCGATGTGCGGAAGCGCGAAATCCGGGTCGGCCGCAATCGCGCGTTCCAGAGTCTCCGCTGTGCCGGTCCACCCCGCAAGCATGAGGTCGACGCCTTCGCGATAAGCGCTTGCTGCCGCATCGGATTCGGTGGAGAGCGGCAGGCCGTAGCGGTCTTGATGCGCCATCGTCGTGTCCAAGGATTCACGCCGTTCGCGCACGGCGACCTTCGATCGGGTAGGCGGGATCGTTGTAGCCCGGCGTCGAGGGATGGCCTGGAACGACCAGCCTGTCGATCAGTGCCTCGTCATCCCCGGTGAAGCGATAGTCGAGCGCGCCGATGTAGCCGTCCCACTGCTCCTCGGTGCGCGGGCCGGCGACGATCGAGGAGACGAAGGCGGAGTTGAGCACCCAGGCGACCGCGAACTGGCCGGCGGTGATGCCCTTCTTCTCGGCGTGGGTCTTGATCTCCTGCGCGAGCTGAAGCGATTCCGGCCGCCACTCGGTCTGCATCATGCGGGTGTCGTTGCGGCCCGCGCGCGTCTCCTTGTCCGGCGCCGCATCCGGCTTGTATTTGCCGGTCAGCACCCCGCGCGCCAGGGGGCTGTAGGGCACAATGCCGAGGCCGTAATAGGAGCAGGCCGGAAAATGCTCGACCTCGGGCATGCGGTTCATGGCGTTGTAATAGGGCTGGCTCACCGCGGGACGGTCGATGCCGAGGCGGTCGCAGATGTTGCAAATCTCTGCGACGCGCCAGGCGCGGTAGTTCGAGACGCCGAAATAGCGCACCTTGCCCGCGCGGATCAAATCGCCCATCGCGCGCACCGTCTCCTCCAGCGGCGTCGCATGGTCTTCCTTGTGCAGATAGTAGACGTCGATGTGGTCGGTGCCGAGCCGCTTCAGGCTCTCGTCGGCGGCCTGCAACACCCAGCGCCGCGACAGCCCGCCGCGATTGGGATCGTCTCCCATGGGATTGGCGAGCTTCGTGGCGAGCACCCAGGCGTGGCGATCGCCGGCAATGGCGCGGCCCACGACCTCCTCGGAGCCGCCCTTCGAATAGGCATCCGCCGTGTCGATGAAGTTGATCCCGGCATCGCGCGCCTTCGCGATGATCCGCTTGGACGCGGCTTCATCGGTCGGCCCGCCGAACATCATGGTGCCCAGACAAATCGGCGAAACCTTCAGGCCAGAGCGGCCGAGCTGGCGGTATTGCATGGGCTGTTTCCTCGATATTTGATGGAAGGCAGCATAGCCAGCAACGCCCGTCATTGCGAGTGCAGTAAAGCAATCCAGAGCTGCATCCGCGGAACGATCCTGGATTGCTTCGCTGCGCTCGCAATGACGGTGCGGGTACGCTCGTGCCTCATACTCGGTGTCATCGCCCGACTTGATCGGGCGATCCAGTACTCCGAGACGGCAGTGATCGATCGAGAGGCCGCGGCGTACTGGATTCCCCGCCTTCGCGGGGAATGACAGCGGTAGATGTGTTTGGCCGCGGGAGCTGCCCAGCGCGAGGGCTACCCCGGCCCCTTCAATATCTTGAACACGCCATTCGCCATCACGATGCAGCGACCATCCACCGTCACCTCCGTGCTCATGAAGATCAGGCTGCGCGTCGAACGCACCACGCGCGGGCGGGAGATCAGGATGTCACCGATCTGGCCGGCCTCGACGAAATGGGTGTCGAGCTGCACTGTCGCCATGAACTCCTTGCCGGAGACGTAGCGGGCCGTCATGCCGCAGGTGCGGTCGGCGAAGGTCATCATCACGCCGCCCTGGACCATGCCGCGGCGGTTGTGGTGCTTGTCCTCGGTCGCCAGCGCGAATTCGTAATGGCCGTCGGTCTTGCGCTCCCACAGGGGCCCGATCAGGTGCATGAAGCCCGTGGTCTCCAGGATGCTCCAGCCGTCTGATTTCAGCCTTGCGGCGGCCTTGTTGGTCATGTCGTCGTCCGTTCCTGTGCGGGCCTTGCGAACTCGTTTCATCGGGGCCGCACGTAGTGTAGTCAAGCATCATGAGACCATTCGACGATGCCACACGGCGGAATATCGCGGCAGCCTGCGCCGCCTTCACGCGTCTGCCGGAAGGGGAAGCGCCGGCGACGTTGAAGCGTGCGGCGGTGGCGGTCGCGCTGACCGCGAGCGAGGGCGACGACACCGCATTCCTGCTCACGCTACGCGCATCGCACTTACGTGCCCATCGCGGCCAATGGGCCTTGCCGGGCGGACGCTGCGACG
>NZ_JALBGZ010000882.1:0-2294 GCF_023006515.1 Bradyrhizobium sp. PRIMUS42 | reverse complement strand
CCGAGTTTCCCGTCGCCGGTGATTGCTGCGGCTGCGATGTGGTCTGCTGCTTATCAGCCGCAGACGGCGCGCGGCTCCCTCTTCACGAAGAGCGGCCCCTCGATCACGTTCTCCAGCGCGGTGCGATGCGGAAACAGGTTGAAGCGCTGGAACACCATCGAGACCTGGGTGCGTATGGCCACGATCGACGGCGCATCGCGGTCGACCTTCAGACCCTCGACGCTGATCTCGCCGCGGTCGTAGCTCTCCAGCCCGTTGATGCAGCGCAGGATGGTGGACTTGCCCGAGCCAGAGGGACCGACGATGCAGACCACCTCGCCCTTCTCAACCTTCGCCGTGATGCCCTTGAGCACCTCGACTTTGCCGAAGCTCTTGTGAACGTCGGTTAGCTCGATCATTTCTTGCCCGCCCGCTTTTCGAAGTGACGGACCAGCAGGATCAGCGGAATGCTCATGGTGAGGTACATCAGCGCCACCAGCGTGAACACGCTGGTGTTCTTGAAGGTCGAGGAGGCGATCAGCTTGCCCTGCAGCGCAAGCTCGGCGACCGTGATTGTGGAGGCCTGCGACGAATCCTTCAGCATCATGATCATGACGTTGCCGTAGGGAGGCAGCACGATGCGCACCGCCTGCGGCAGCACCACGCGGCGCATGGTGAGCCACCAGCCCATGCCGATCGACTGCGCCGCCTCGATCTGCCCCTTGTCAATCGCCTCGATCCCGGCGCGGAAATTTTCCGCCTGGTAGGCCGAATAGGCGATGCCGAGCCCGAGGATCGCGGCCTGCAGGGCCGACAGCGTGACGCCGAGATCGGGCATCACGAAATAGAGGTAGAACAACAGCACGATGATCGGGATGCCACGGATCACATTGATCAGGCTGGCGCTGAGCATCGACAGCGCCTTGATGCCGGAGACCCGCATCATCGCCCAGATCAGGCCGAGCACCGTCGAGAGCAGCAGCGAGCCGATGGTGACGACGATCGTCAGCACGACGCCGCTCATCAGGATCGGGAAGAACTCGGCGGCGTCGTGCCAGAAGCCTTTCATCCGGGCAGCCTTCGATCAACCGGAATCAGCCCTGAGCCTTCAGGCCCCATTTATCGAGAATCTTGTCGATCGTGCCATTGGCCTTCAGCTTCGCGAGCGAGGCGTTGATCTTGCCGAGCAGCGCGGTCTCGCCCTTGCGCACGCCGATGCCGACCGAGCCGACGGTGACGGGCTTGTAGCCGTCGACGAGCCGCACCTCGGGGAATCCGCCCTGCTTCAGATTGTAGGCGAGGATCGGATAGTCGGCGTAGCCGGCCTTGAGACGGCCGGTGTTCACGTCGCGCAGGATGTCGGGAATGGTGTCGTAGGCCTTGACGTCGGCGAACAGGCCGGACTTCTTCAGCGCATCGACGAAGGCGGTGCCGACCTGGGCGCCGACCGTCTCGCCCTTCAGGTCGTCCTGCGTGGCATAGGCCTTGGTGTCGCTCTTCGGCACCACCAAGCCTTCGCCGTAGGTGTAGATCGGGTCGGAGAAGTCGACGACCTCTTTCCGCGGCGGCGTGATGAACATCGCAGCGGCGATGATGTCGATCTTGCTCGAGGTCAGCGACGGGATCAGCGCTGAGAACTGCATCGGCTCGATCTGAACGTTGAAGCCGGCGTCCTTGCCGATCTCGGTGACGAGGTCGACCATGATGCCCTGGATGGTGTTGGTCTTGGTGTCGAGGAAGGTGAAGGGAATGCCCGTCGGGGTCGAGCCGACCTTCAACACCTGTTGAGCAGAAGCCGGCACCACGGCCAGCGCAAGCGCCGCGATCGCGGCCAGACCAAAACGCTTCATCGCATCCCCCTTTGGGCCTGGCCGGTGGCCGGCGCGCGCGCATGTCGTGATCAGACGTTGCGGGTCAAGCCGTTTCGGCCTATTTTCACCAACATGAAAATTTGGTCACATTTTCGCGGGCGACGCAAGCGGTTTTCATGCACATGAAGGAAGCGGTTTGACGTGAGCGGTGGCAAAAGAATGCGCAAACCGGCCGCCGCAAAGCCGGCGAAGCGGGCGAAACCCAAGGCCGTCACCGAACCGGCGGAGCCCGCGATGGACATCGCGGTCGGCCGCCGCATCAGGGATCTCAGGCGCGTCCGGCAATTCTCGCTGGAGACGGTCGCGGCGCGCACGGAGCTTTCGATCGGCTTCCTCAGCCAGATCGAACGCGGCCTCTCGTCGCCGTCGTTGCGCGTGCTGGCAACGCTCGCCGACGTGCTCGGCGTCGGCATCGCCGCATTGTTCGGTGCGAGCCCGAGCGCC
>NZ_JALBGZ010000881.1:0-2297 GCF_023006515.1 Bradyrhizobium sp. PRIMUS42 | reverse complement strand
CGATGGGCATCAGCCAGGACGTGTTGCAGGACGGCCTGCGCAGCTTTCCGGGACTGGCACACCGCATGGAGCAGGTCGGCCGCCGCGCCAACGTGCTCTTCGTCAACGACTCCAAGGGGACCAATGCGGATGCCACCGCGCACGCGCTGTCGTCCTTCGCCGACATCTTCTGGATCGCCGGCGGCAAGCCGAAGGCGGGCGGCATCACCAGCCTGACCGGCTTCTTCCCGCGCATCCGCAAAGCCTATCTGATCGGCGAGGCCGCGCCGGAGTTTTCCGGCACGTTGGGCACGGAGGTCGCCCACGAGATCAGCCAGACGCTCGACGTCGCCGTCGCGAACGCCGCGCGCGATGCGGAGGTGTCGGGCTTGCAGGACGCCGTCGTGCTGCTGTCGCCGGCCTGCGCCTCCTTCGACCAGTACCGCAACTTCGAGATCCGCGGCACCAAGTTCCGCGAGCTTGTGCAGGCGCTGCCGGGTGTGAAGCCGGTGGTGTGAGGATGGCGCGGCAACGCTGGATCGGAATTGCCGTCGCTGCTCTTGCCGTCCCGGTCGTCGCGGGCTTTGTCTTCGTTGTCGTCATCGACAATCTCATGAGCGGATTCGGCGCATGCCGCGTCGTTCGCCAGCGCGCATTCGCCTCGCCAAGCGGTAGCCAGTTGGTCGTCGTGGTCTGGAAGTCGTGCGGCGCGACGGTGCCCGACAGCACGCAAGCCAGTATCGTGGCGCGCGGCCGGACATTCTCGCCCGAGAGCACGCCGACCTTTCTCAGCGTGCGCGAGCATCAGGATGTCAGCGTTGCTTGGATTAGCGAGCATGCCGTCAGGATCGGGTCCATTTCCGGGACAGTCCAAATTTACAAACGCGACCAGCGCGTTGGGGATGTCACGATCAATTACGAATAGGGCAGTTCCGCAAGGTCTCGTGTCCCGGACGCGGTGCGGCACGAAGTGACGCTCCGCAGAGCCGGGACCCAGGAGCGGCAATGGGCCCCGGCTCTGCAGCGCACCGCAAGGGCGCAGCGCTGCGTCCGGGGCAAGAGACTCTCTACAAGTTCATCGATCCCCTTAACCCCCCGGTAACCAACCTCGGCGACCAATGGACCGACCTCTGTCCGAAAGCGGCCGCCCATGCTCTCCCGTGAAGAACGCACCCCCTTTTCCGAGTGGTGGTGGACCGTCGACAAGCCGCTGATGGGCGCCATTTTGGCGCTGATGCTGACCGGCGTGATCCTGTCGCTGGCGGCGAGCCCGCCGGTTGCGACCCGCATCGGGCTCGATCCATTCCATTTCTTCAGCCGCCATGTGCTGTTCCTGCTCCCGTCCTGCCTGGTGCTGCTCGGGGTGTCGTTCCTGTCGCCGCGCGCGATCCGCCGCTCGGCCCTGATCATCTTCGCGGCCAGCATCATCCTGATCGTGCTGACGCTTGCGATCGGCCCCGAAGTGAAGGGCTCGCGGCGCTGGATCACGCTGCTCGGCGTCAACATCCAGGCCTCCGAGATCGCAAAGCCGTCGTTCGTCGTCATCGCCGCCTGGCTGTTCGCGGAATCGACCAAGCGGCCGGAGATGCCTGCGACCTCGATGGCGCTGGTGCTGCTCTTGATGCTGGTCTCGCTGCTGGTAATGGAGCCGGACTTCGGCCAGACCATGCTGATCCTGATGGTGTGGGGCTCGCTGTTCTTCATCGCGGGCATGCGCATGATCTGGGTGTTTGGCCTGGCGGGCCTCGGTGCGGCCGGGCTGTTCAGCGCATATCTGTTCGTCCCGCATGTCGCAGGCCGCATCAAGCGCTTCATGAACCCTGCCTCGGGCGACACCTTCCAGGTCGATACCGCCATGGAGGCCTTCTACAATGGCGGATGGTTCGGGCTTGGGCCGGGCGAGGGCATCGCCAAGCGCAGCCTGCCGGACAGTCACACCGACTTCGTGTTCGCGGTCGCAGCCGAGGAGTTCGGCATCATCCTGTGTCTTGCGATGCTGACGCTGTTTGCCTTCGTCGTCATCCGCACGCTGTCGCGCGCCTATGCCAATGAGGACATGTTCTCGCGCTTCGCGGCTTCAGGGCTCGCCATCCTGTTCGGCGTCCAGGCTGCAATCAACATGTCGGTGAATCTTCAGCTGATCCCCGCCAAGGGCATGACGCTGCCTTTCATCTCCTATGGTGGCTCCTCGATCGTGTCGCTGGCCTATGGCGTCGGCATGATGCTGGCGCTGACGCGGCTGCGCCCCCGCACCGAGGTCGAGGCCAGCGGCCACGCCGACGCGATGCGGAGTTACGCCTAACCGCTCCCGTGTCCCG
>NZ_JALBGZ010000880.1:0-2299 GCF_023006515.1 Bradyrhizobium sp. PRIMUS42 | reverse complement strand
CACGGCGAGGCGGCCGCGCGGCAGGTCCCAGACGATGCCAGCGCGCACGCCGGGCATGTAATCGACCAGCGGGGCGCAGAGGGATGTGGTCAGCAGATCGACCGGGCGATTGGGCCAGCGCGCCTTCAGGACCCGCACCACGGTGTGGTTCCGGACGAAATCGCCGATCCACATGTAGGGAATGATCAGGATCGGGCGCGTGTCGTCCCGATCTGCATCTTCACTAAATTGCGAATCTTGATTCATTCGTTAATAGGGCCGAAGGCGAGCTGATGTGGCGCTTCGGTTAGCCGCTCCGGGCCGGGACGTAAAGCAGGCAGTGCGCGAGTCCAAAACGCCTGCCCAAAATGCTTACACTTTGGCGGATGATGCGCTACGGCAGGGTCGGACCTTAAGAAAATCGGGCAGGTAGGTGGAATGTTGCTGGTGACCGGCGGGGCCGGTTTTATCGGATCGAATGTCGTGGCCGCGCTGAATGACGCCGGTCGCAGCGACGTCGTGGTGTGCGACCTGCTCGGCAATGACGGCAAGTGGCGCAACCTCGCCAAGCGCCAGCTTGTGGATATCGTTCCGCCGGCCGAACTGCTCGACTGGCTGACGGGCCGCAAGTTAGATGCCGTGATCCATCTCGGGGCGATCTCCGCGACCACCGCGACCGACGGCGACCACGTGTTCGAGACCAATTTCCGCATGTCGATGCGCCTGCTGGACTGGTGCACGGCGGGCGCCGTGCCGCTCATCTATGCCTCTTCGGCAGCGACCTATGGCGACGGCGAGGCCGGCTTTGGCGACGATGCCTCGCTGCCGGCACTGAAAAAGCTGCGGCCGATGAATCTCTATGGCTGGAGCAAGCACATGTTCGATCTCGCGGTCGCCGGGCGCGCAGCGAACGGCGATCCGCTGCCGCCGCAATGCGTGGGCTTGAAATTCTTCAACGTGTTCGGCCCTAACGAATACCACAAGGGCTCGATGATGAGCGTGCTGGCGCGCCGCTTCGACGACGTCAAAGCGGGGCGCGTCGTGCAGCTGTTCAAGTCGCATCGCGAGGGCATCGCCGACGGCGACCAGCGCCGCGACTTCATCTATGTCGACGACGTCGTGCGCGTCATCATGTGGCTGCTGGCAACGCCCTCCGTCTCCGGGCTCTTCAATGTCGGCACCGGCAAGGCGCGCAGCTTCAAGGACCTGATGCTCGCGGCTTATGCCGCGCTCGGCACCAGGCCCAACATCGAATACATCGACATGCCCGAGAACATCCGCGGCGCGTATCAGTACTTCACCCAGAGCGAGGTCGATCGCCTCGGCCGCGCCGGCTATAACGGCGGCTTCACGACGCTCGAGGACGCGGTAAAAGCCTATGTCGGAGACTATCTCGACCGGCCCGACCGTTTCCGCTGAGGCTTTTTGATCATGCCGACGCCCATTCTCGATTTCGACGCCCTCGCGCAGGCCATCTCGGGCCGCACGGTGCTCTGCATCGGCGACATCATGCTGGACGAGTTCGTCTATGGCGAGGTGTCGCGGATCTCGCCGGAAGCGCCGACGCCTGTCATCGCTGCACAGCGCAGCGAGATCCATATCGGCGGTGCCGGCAATGTCGCGCGCAACGTCGCGTCTCTCGGCGCGCGCTGCATCTTCGTCGGCCTCGTCGGCGAGGACGATGCCGGCGCACGGCTCAAGGCGGCGCTGGATGAGATCGCCGGCATCGAGAACGTGCTGGTGCGCGACCCGTCGCGGCCGACCACGCGAAAAGTCCGCTTTGTCTCCGAACATTTTTCCACGCACATGCTGCGCGCGGATTGGGAGCAGGCGCTGCCTGCCTCCGATGGGATCGAGACCAGGCTGATCGAGGCGATCCTGCCGCAGATCGCGCGCGCCGATATCGTGCTGCTTTCGGACTACGCCAAGGGCGTGCTGACGGCGCGCGTCATCCGCCACACCATCGACGCCGCGCGAAAACTCGGCAAGCCCGTGATCGTCGATCCCAAGAGCCTGAACTGGGCGATCTATCGCGGCGCCACGCTGCTCACGCCCAACCGCAAGGAATTTGCGGAAGCGACGCGCAGCCGCGCCGACACGCTACAGAGCATTGTCGATGCCAGCGAGGATGTGATGCGGCTCGCCGATTGCAAGGCGATCCTGGTCACCCAAGGCGAGCACGGCATGACGCTGGTGCCACGGGGCGGCGAGGCCGTTCACGTTCCGGCTTTTCCGGTGAAAGTGCGCGATGTCTCCGGCGCCGGGGACACCGTCGCCGCCGCGCTCGCGGTATCGCTTGCGACCGGCGCGGACTGGGATA
>NZ_JALBGZ010000087.1:0-13636 GCF_023006515.1 Bradyrhizobium sp. PRIMUS42 | reverse complement strand
CGCGGTTGCGATGTTGATCGTGCACGTGTCGGCCGGCGCGGCCCGCTCCAGCAGCACTTCGAGATTGCCGGAGGCAACGACGCCGACGATGGCTTGCGCGCGCGTGCCGCTGGCGGGCCTTGGGGCAGACAGTCTGAAGCTGAGCTTTTCCATGTAAAACTCCTCACCAGTTGCGGAAGCGGCTGGGCGGGCGGTAAAGACCGCCGGAAGCCAGCATGAGGTCCTTGATCGAGCGGGCCGCCAGCAGGCGCCGGTCGGCATCGAGCGGATCGATGCCGAGATCCTCGGGACGGCGGATCACGCCGCGTTGCCGCAGCTGCTCGACCAGATTTGCATCGCGCGCGCGTCCAATCTCGGTGTAGCCGGCAACGCCGCGGATCGCCTGCTCGCGCTCGTCCTTGCTGCGGCACATCAGGAGGTTGGCGATGCCTTCCTCGGTGACGATGTGGGTGACGTCGTCGGAGTAGACCATCACCGGGGCGAGATCGAGCTTCAGCTCGCGCGCCAGCTCCAGCGCATCCAACCGCTCGACGAAGAGCGGGACGTTGCTGTCGCCGAAGGTTTCGCCGATCTGCACCACCAGCTTGCGGCCGCGGCGCAGCGCGGCGTTGGAGTCTGGATCGGCCTCGGCGCCGGCCTTGAGCCATGGTTCGCTCGGGTGACGGCGGCCGCGCGGATCGGAGCCCATGTTGGGCGCGCCGCCGAATCCGGCGATGCGGTTGGTCGTCACCGTCGAGCTGTGGCCTTCGAGGTCGATCTGGAGCGTCGATCCGATGAACATGTCGCAGGCATAGAGGCCCGCCGTCTGGCAGAAGGCACGGTTGGAGCGCAGCGATCCGTCGGGCCCGGTGAAGAAGATGTCGGAGCGCGCGGCAACGTAATCCTCCATGCCGACTTCCGATCCAAAACAGTGGATCTGGTCGACCCAGCCGGCTTCGATCGCGGGAATCATCGTCGGATGTGGATTGAGCGCAAAGTGCGTGCAGACCTTGCCCTTGAGGCCGAGCTTCTCGCCATAGGTCGGCAGCAGCAGCTCGATCGCGGCCGTATTGAAACCGATGCCGTGATTGAGCCGGCGCACGCCGTAGGGCGCGTAGATGCCCTTGATGGCGAGCATCGCCGTGAGGATCTGGGTCTCGGTGATGGCGGCGGGATCGCGCGTGAACAGCGGCTCGACATAGAAGGGGCGGCCGGCCTCGACCACGAAATGCACGAGGTCGCCGGGAATGTCGACGCGCGGCACCTTGTCGACGATCTCGGTGACCTGCGCCACGACGAGACCGTTCTTGTAGCTCGTCGCCTCGACCACCGTCGGCGTGTCCTCGGTGTTCGGCCCCGTATAGAGGTTGCCGTCCTTGTCGGCGCTCACCGCCGCGATCAGCGCGACGTTCGGCGTGAGGTCGATGAAGTAGCGCGCGAACAGTTCGAGATAGGTATGGACCGCCCCAAGCTCGATCTTGCCGCCGAACAGCATGCGCGCGATGCGCGCCGATTGCGGGCCCGAATAGGAGAAGTCGAGCCGACGGGCGATGCCCTTTTCGAAGATGTCGAGGTGGGCGGGCAGGACCACACCTGATTGCACCATGTGCAGGTCATGGACGTCCGCGGGCTCCAGGTTCGCCAGCGCCGAGGCGAGGATGTCGGCCTGCTTCTGATTATCGCCCTCCAGGCACACCCGGTCTCCTGACCGGATCACCGCCTTCAGAAACGCGGGAAGGCTCGGGATAGGGATGACCTTTCCCTTAGCGTGCTGCCGGCCGGCCGCCAGGCGCTCTCCCAGGGCGGCCTTTTGCATACCCCAATCGCTCATTTCGGCTCCTTGGCATGCGGGGTGGGTTTTCGATTGCGCTAATGTATGCCTATTGCCTTCTAATGTCAATTAGCGTATACACAAGTCTATAAGCGATGAATATTCGCATACACAGGAGGAGATTTACGATGCGAATGCATGCAGATAGTCCAAGTCCAGTGGTTCGTGCCTTGCTCGCCGAGGGGAGGCGCCCATGACCATTTCCGGCGTAGCGCTACTCGCGATCTGCACGCTGTTAGGAAGCCTGTTGGGGGACCTGCTCGGCATCGCCCTCGGCGTAAAGGCCAATGTCGGCGGCGTCGGCATTGCCATGATGTTTCTGATCGCCGCCCGGCTCTGGCTGGGGCGGCGCGGTCTGCTTAGCCATGGGCTCAAGACCGGCGTCGAGTTCTGGGGCAGCTTCTACATTCCGATCGTGGTCGCCATGGCCGCGCAGCAGAACGTCGTCGCTGCCGCAAAAGGCGGTCCGATCGTTGTCATCGCGGGAATTGGCGCGGTCGCGGTGTGTTTCGCGATGGTGGCCCTGAT
This sequence comes from Bradyrhizobium sp. PRIMUS42, assembly GCF_023006515.1. Taxonomy (NCBI): domain Bacteria; kingdom Pseudomonadati; phylum Pseudomonadota; class Alphaproteobacteria; order Hyphomicrobiales; family Nitrobacteraceae; genus Bradyrhizobium; species Bradyrhizobium sp. PRIMUS42. Next base: position 11,298 of record NZ_JALBGZ010000087.1, on the reverse strand, counting down.
TGGTCGGCTCAGCGGCCCCGTCGAAACGATGGACCAAATCGAGGCGCGCGAGGCCGAATTGCTCGCTGTGCCTGTGCCCAACTTCAAGTCCGGGAGGGTCGCATGACCATGATATCTCACATTCTTGCGGCAAATGCGTTGATCACCGCGTTCGCGGCTGTCGGCATCCTCATGTGGGTTTCCGGAACAATCTCGAAATACCTCACCTTCGGGCGCATCCACGGCTCCGCGATCGCGATCATATTGGGGCTGGCGCTGGCCTTCTTCGGCGGCGTCGCCACCGGTGGCGAAAAGGGCGTGGCCGACCTGCCGGCGCTGGCCGGGATCGGCCTGATGGGAGGCGCGATGCTGCGGGATTTCGCGATCGTCGCCACGGCCTTCGAGGTCGATGTCGTCCATGCGCGCAAGGCCGGGTTGATCGGCGCGGTCGCGCTCGCGTTGGGAACCGTCGTTCCCTTCATTCTCGGCGTTCTCGTTGCCGCGGCGTTCGGCTACACCGACGCGGAATCGTTGACGACGATCGGCGCCGGCGCGGTCACCTACATCGTGGGACCAGTGACGGGCGCTGCGATTGGAGCATCCTCACCGGTTATTGCGCTTTCGATTGCGACCGGTGTATTCAAGGCAGTCATCGTCATGATCGGTACGCCGTTCGTGGCGAAGATGATCGGCCTCAACAATCCACGCAGCGCCATGGTGTTCGGTGGCTTGATGGGGACGGTCAGCGGCGTATCGGGTGGGCTCGCTGCGACGGATCGGCGTCTGGTCCCGTATGGCGCGTTGACTGCGACATTTCATACCGGCTTGGGGTGTCTGGTTGCACCCTCTGTCCTGTATTTCGCAGTGCGCGCGATCACGGGGTAACTGAAATGGAACATTTCTTGAGGGTTGTAGCCGAAGCGGAAGACGATGGCGGTCTGCTTTCCGACCGCATCAGAAACGCGCTCACAGACGAGATCGCATCCGGCGCGCTCAACGCCGGTGCGGCATTGGAAGAGCAGCAACTTGCCGATCGCTTTGGGGCTTCCCGCACGCCGGTGCGGGAGGCGCTTCGCCAGCTCGTGGTCAGCGGCCTCGTCGAAGTGCGCGGCCGCCGCGGCCTCGTCGTTGCGCGGATGACGCCGGAGCGCATCATGGACATGTTCGAGACCAGCGCCGAGGTCGAGGCGATGTGTGTCCGGCTTGCGACCTACCGCATGACGCCGCTCGAACGCAGCCATCTGATGGAGCTTCATGAAGCTTCGTTCAAGATGGTCGAGGCGAACGATGTCGATGCCTATGACGCATTCAACCGGGAATTTCATGAATGCATCTACCGGGCGACGCATAACTCGTTTCTCGCCGAGCAGGCCCAGGATGTTCGTGCGCGGCTCAGCGCCTTCCGTCGGACTCAACTGCGCCAAGGCGATCGCATTCGTCGTTCGCGGGAGGAGCATGAGAGCATCATGCAGGCGATCGCGGAAGGGGACGGCGAAGCCGCGGCGCGCCGAATGCGGGCGCACATGCTGAATGCCGCTTCGGCACTCAGGCGCTACATCGATGATCGCCTCGGCTGAATTCTTCTGATCGCGCGGTCAGGCCGATGGCCTGACGGAAATCCGACAATTGCAAGTTTGAACCGCAAGACGATGGCCGCGGAGCCAATCGACGCGGCTGCATGCCTTCTTGATCGAGAACACGATTTCCCGTTTTGCCAGGGTTAGATGAATAGCCTCAATCAGGAGACGCCTATGTCCGAGACAATCTACGACGTGTCGGCCGAGTGGTCGAAGCGTGCCTGGATCGACGATGCCAAATATTGCGGGATGTACGCACAATCCGTTAGCGATCCCGACGGCTTCTGGGCCGAGCAAGGCAAGCGCATCGATTGGATGAAACCTTTCTCCAAAGTGAGCAACTGCTCGTTCGAGCCCGGCAACATCTCGATCAAATGGTTCGAGGACGGCACGACAAATGTTGCCTGGAACTGCATCGACCGCCATCTCCCGAAGCGCGCCAATCAGGTTGCGATCATCTGGGAGGGTGACGATCCGAACGAATCGAAGAAGATCACCTACGACGAGCTGGCGCGGGAAGTCGCCACGTTTGCAAATGTGCTGAAGGCGCATGGTGTCAAGAAGGGCGACACCGTCACTATCTATTTGCCAATGATCCCAGAGGCCGCTTACGCGATGTTGGCCTGCGCGCGGATCGGGGCGATTCACTCTGTTGTCTTCGGCGGCTTCTCGCCGGATTCGCTTGCGGGTCGTATCGAGGGCTGCAAGTCGAAGGTCGTCATCACGGCGGATGAAGGGCTGCGCGGTGGTCGCAAGGTTGCCCTGAAGTCCAATGCGGACGAAGCGATTAAGAAGACCGGCGACACCGTGACGTCGCTGATCGTCGTCAAGCGCACCGGCGGCAGCGTTGCATGGAATGCCGGCCGCGACGTCTGGTATCATGAGGAAACAGCCAAGGTGCCCGCACATTGCCTGCCCGCGGAGATGAAGGCGGAGGATCCGTTGTTCATCCTATACACCTCGGGCTCGACCGGCGCTCCGAAGGGAGTGGTGCATTCGACGGCCGGCTATCTCGTGTTCGCGTCGATGACGCATCAATACGTCTTCGACTACCATGACGGCGACATCTACTGGTGCACCGCCGACGTCGGCTGGGTCACCGGCCACAGCTATATCCTCTATGGACCACTGGCGAACGGCGCCACCACGCTGATGTTCGAAGGCGTGCCGAACTATCCGGACAATGCGCGGTTCTGGAACGTCATCGACAAGCACAAGGTCAACATCTTCTACACGGCGCCGACCGCGATCCGCGCGCTGATGCAGGGCGGCGACGAGCCGGTGAAGAAGACCTCGCGCGCGAGCCTGCGCCTGCTCGGCTCGGTCGGCGAGCCGATCAATCCGGAAGCCTGGGAATGGTATCATCGCGTGGTCGGCGACAGCCGCTGCCCGATCGTCGACACCTGGTGGCAGACCGAGACCGGCGGCATTTTGATCACGCCGCTGCCGGGCGCGACCAAACTCAAGCCGGGTTCCGCGACGCAGCCGTTCTTCGGCGTCGTGCCTGAGATCGTCGATGCCGACGGCAAGGTGCTGGACGGCGAGACATCGGGCAATCTCTGCATCACCAAATCCTGGCCCGGCCAGATGCGCACGGTCTATGGCGATCACGCCAGGTTCGAGCAGACCTATTTCTCGACCTACAAGGGCAAATACTTCACCGGCGACGGCTGCCGGCGCGATGCCGACGGTTATTACTGGATCACCGGCCGGGTCGACGACGTCATCAACGTCTCGGGCCACCGCATGGGCACCGCCGAGGTCGAGAGCTCGCTGGTGGCGCATGAGGCGGTCTCGGAGGCCGCGGTGGTCGGCTATCCCCACGACATCAAGGGCCAGGGCATCTATGCCTATGTGACGCTGATGCAGGGCACCGAGCCGACGGAGGCGCTGCGCAAGGAGCTGGTCGCCTGGGTGCGCAAGGACATCGGCCCGATCGCGTCCCCCGACCTGATCCAGTTCTCACCGGGACTGCCCAAGACGCGCTCCGGCAAGATCATGCGCCGCATCCTGCGCAAGATTGCCGAGGACGAACCCGGCAGCCTGGGCGACACCTCGACCCTGGCCGATCCCGCCGTGGTCGACGACCTCGTGCGGAACCGCCAGAACAAGAAGCGGTGAGCGACACATAAACATCCATTCGACTGTGCGCGCAGCGCGCGAAACCAGACTGACGGAGGAGTGAGATGAGACTCGTGCTCTTGGGACCACCCGGCGCCGGGAAGGGAACGCAGGCATTCAAGCTGTCGCAGATACTTGCAATCCCGCAGCTGTCGACCGGTGACATGCTACGGGCGGCCGTGTCCGAAAGAACCGCGATCGGGCGGCAGGCGGCTGAGATTATGGAGCGCGGCGAGCTCGTACCGGACGATCTGGTGGTCGGGTTGATCGCTGACCGAATTGCGCGGTCAGATGCGGTGAGCGGATTCATCCTGGACGGATTTCCACGCACGGTGACCCAAGCGGAAAGCCTCGACGATGTGCTCGGTTCGCATCAGCTGAACTGTGTGCTCGAACTGAAGGTCGATGAGCAGCACCTGCTGGACCGGATCCTGGGCCGAGCCATGCAGGCGCGTGAAAACGGCGAGGCAGTGCGGGCGGACGACAACCAGGAAGCGCTCAGCGTGCGCCTGACGGCTTACGCCAACCAGACCAGGCCGCTGACCCACTATTATGCCGCCAAGGGACTGCTCAAGACCGTTGACGCCTCGCAGCCGATGGACCGCGTCACGGCGGCGCTCGTCGAAGCGATCGCGTGATCCTTGCGGTCTCGGCATCTTGACGCACGATATCGTCAATCATCTGGTTGATTTGGCTATACAGAAAGGCATTTCATGGAACGGTCTTGAGCGTGAAGTTACTGCCGATCGCAGCGAGAGCCTCGAGCGTCGTGACCCAGTCGATAGGACGTGCGACTTGGCAAGAGCATGATCTCGGACAACATTCATGTCATTGGGCCGTTGAGAACGTAGAGCGCGTAGTGTTCCGCATCATTTTATTCCAATGACCTTCCAAGCACGGTGAAAGCACATCGGAATTCTTCGAGCCGGGTGGGGTCAGCACGGCGCTTATGAAACTGCGCATGTCGTAGGTGGGGTGGAAAGGCGGCCTGGAGCTTAAGAAGCGAAAACAATTATGGAATTAATCCCTTTTAACCAACTATGATATCTAGACAATTACTATTCGCATAATATTGATTATGGAATACTTCTGCAATTCTTGGAATATGGCCGAAGATGACTCCGGAATACTTTGATATACTTTCAACGTCATTTTGTCCAGATCAGCCAGCTTGCGGCGCGGCGCACACGGATTCCGCGCGCGCAAAATGCCGCTGGACGTAACCACGGCGGGTCTTGCGCCTGAGCCAGGACTCGAGGGCCTCGACGGCCTGCACCTGACCATCGAACAGATCAAGCCGCCGCCGGCCGCGGCCACCGAGACGGCCCCATTCACGCACCAAGGCCGTATCGCCAAACAGCGTCGGCTCGATCGTGAGCACATAGAACCGCGCCATGTTGCGGGCCGGATCGCGCCGCTCGAGCACGAGATATTGCACGGTGAGTTCGGACATGCGCCAGAATCGCAATTCCCGAATCGATCGTCCAATTAAATAAATGAATCGATCAGGGCCTACGATTCAGAAATTTCATGCAGGCAACACGGGCGCGTTGCTCAACCGTCTCGCGCGGGATGTGGATGGTGTTCAGCCACGAAACCTTCATGAATGCGATTACATCATTTCACGCGCAGCGAGGTATTACTTTGGCTGCCTCACTCCGCGGCTTCAGCAGGCGGGCTCTTAAGCTCCGCAAATTTCGTCGCCATCGTCGGATTGCCCCGGGTCAGCTTCTTGATCGTCACATCCTGCGCCTTGTCATTCGCAAGGCGCAGATTGCGGTCTGCACCGATCAATGCATCCTTGGTCTTCTGTAGGTGATCGATGGACTTATCGATCTCGGCGATCGCCGTCTGGAAATGCCTGGATGCTAGATCGTAGTTTTTCGAGAACGCGGTCTTGAACGTCTCAAGCTGGCTCTCAAATTGGGTGATGTCGATATTCTGCGCTTTCACGAGCGCGAGCTCGGCCTTGTACTTCAGCGAGTTGACCGCCGCATTCCGCAAAAGCGTAATCATCGGCAGGAAGAACTGCGGCCTGATGACATACATTTTCGGGTAGCGGTGGAAGACATCGACGATACCGGTATTGTAAAGCTCGTTGTCCGGTTCAAGCAATGAGACCAGGATGGCATACTCGCAGCCCTTCTCGGTCCGGTCCCGGTCGAGTTCCTTGAGGAAGTCTTCGTTCTTGCTTTTCGTCGCGGTTTTGTCGCTCTCGTTCTTCATCTCAAACATGATCGAGATGATCTGGGTGCCGGCATCGTCGGAATCGCGGAAGATGTAATCGCCCTTGCTGCCGGTCCGCGCGTCGTTGTCTTTCTCGAAATACGCCCGCGGAAACGCCATCGAGCGCACCCGGTTGAACTCGGTCTCGCAGTGCTGCTCCAGGGTCTCGCCGACCATCTTGGTCGAGAGGCGAGCCTTCATATCCTTGAGACGCTCGATCGCATCATCGCGATCCTTGATCTGGGTTTCGTACTTGTCCTTGAGCGACTGCTCGGAGAGCTGCTTTTCAAGCTGCACCTGCTTGATGCCGTTCTTCAGCTCATCGCGCTCTTTCTCAATGGCACCGACCGCTTCAGTGACGGCGAGCTTTTTCTCAAGCTCGAGAGCCTGAAGCTTGGCTTTCAGCTCCTGGATTTCTTTTTCCTTGGCAGCTGCAATTTTGTGCTGCTCGCTGGCCCGAAGCGCTTCAGCGAGCTCCGAGGCTGCTTTCTTTTCGCGCTCGGACTCGACCAGCGCGTTCGCGAGCCTGTCACGCTCTTTTTCCACGGCGCTGAGCGCCTCGGTGACAGCAAGCTTCTGGGTGACCTCACTTCCCTCAAGCTTGGACTTCAACTGCCGGATTTCTGCGTCCTTCGCGGCCGCAGTCTTCTGCAGATCGTTGCTCACCTGGGCCTTGGCCAGTTCAACAGCGCTCCGCTTGTCACGCTCGGCCAATTCCAGCCGTTCATGGAGTTGCTGCGCGAAATCCGCGTCACGCACCTGCTTCAGAATCTCGGCATAGCCGGACTCATCGACCTTGAAGGCCTTCGCACAGTGCGGACAGATGATCTCGTGCATGTTTCCTGGCCGGTTGCGAGCCCGCAGAATCGCCATGGCCCTTGAGAACAAAATTAGAACAAGCGATTTTAAGGGGTCAAGCTGAAAGGCTCAGCTTCGCGCATTTTGCTGTGGCAAATCCCCACTTTCCAGGCGAAGCTCCTCGCGAGCGCACTGAACGGAACAGGACCATCGGCGGACTGACCGAAATCGGTCGGGCAGCCCTGTCCGACATGACGAAGAAGTCGGCGTGACCGGCCCATCTGCAGGAGCAACGTCCTTTCGAAAGTCGCAGGCTGCAGCGTCCCACACAACCTAAGCTAATGTACCAATACTTTGCTATGGATCAAAATAGGACTCTACTCTTTCGGGCGGGGGGACCCCCATGCAAGCCGAACTCATACGCGAGACGCTGCGCGAGATGTTCGAGCACGCCTTGTCGCGCTCCACAGTATGAGAACGATACAGGTCAACACTCTGACGCACTGAAAGCTCCCCGTCGTGCTGCGTCCGCTTGCCGCTACGCCGGATCGACCGCGTCCCAAATCGTTCCGAATCCAAAGCCGATGACAAGACCTATCGGGTAGAACCAAACCCCTTGTGGGTCAGGCGCACCGTAGCGCAAGAGTGTCACCACACCCGCCCCCGTTAGCACCGCCACCGAGGCTGTCATTGCTGATCGAGTCCACTCATCTGCCTCCTGCACAAAGAAGCCTACAAGCATGCCTATGATGAGGCCCAGCAGCGTACCACCTACGGCCGCGCCAGCATCTTTGTGAAGGAACGCGAACCCCAAGCCGCCCAAGCCGATCAACACGAGAATGAGCCCAAACCAAATCGGACGCTTTCCCATCACCTTTTTAGCCACCCTGCCCCTCCCCGTGCGCAATTCTAACTAATCAGCGATGGTCTTAAACCGGAGAACCGATTCCAGTTTGGCCTTGGTTGCGGCGCGATCACCGCCGAATTGATGCAGCGTGTTTGAGACTGCGAGAAGCGCGGTGCTGGCCGCCATCGGATCATACCCCCAGAGACCGACAAGTTGATCCGCGAATGATTCATTCAGTGCGAAGGCCCGCATTCTCGCCGCAAGGTCGCGGAATGTGTCCTCAGCCTCACGCAACCTCGCTAGCTCTTCCTCCTCCAACTCGACGGGTTGAGCCTTGGCCGATTGCAGTGCCCTGACATTGTCATAGACAATGCTCTTGTGAATCACCTCGCGACGAAGATCAAAGAAATTCCTGAATGGCTGCGCGACGAATGACGTAACCATCCAACCGACGCCGCCTAGCGCGAATGCGCTAACAGCACCCCAAACGTCCGTCATTCCTAGGTTCCTTCTCGCGGGCGTCATCGAGGTTCAATGACGGAATCAAGTGCCTTATACAGCTTGCCTCTAATCGGGCTGCACTAAGGTGGCGGGTCCGAACTTAGACTTTTGGCGGCCCTCTTGCGCGCACCCGCAGGTTGATATTCTATCCAAGCATATTGGGCAGAGGGCTTACAATGCGAACAGTTTCCACAATCTTTGCTTTGCTAGTTTCCGCTTTTGCCAGTTTGCCCGTTCAGGCAGGAGACAACGCTCCCAGCACATTGGACAGCATCACGAAGTCCGCTCGCGATATGATACCCTCGATGCCCTCAGTCTCGTTGCCGTCAATGCCAGACCTAGCGCTTCCCGATATGACCGATCCATCCGGCAGACTGATGGCCGAGTTCAACTCGTTCACTCAACAAGTTGGCGACGCGTTGCCCCTGCTTGAACAGATGGGCTATGAGGTTACCACCTTCAAAGTGACCTGGGGTCTCCCGCCAAGGGCACGGTTGCGGCTGAAATCCAACGGCAGCACCGACCCGCAGAAAGTGAGTGGTATTGTCGCAAAGGCACCGAGCAGCGGGGTCCTGGTCTCCGCTCTGATTTCAAGCGCTGTGACGGCTAAGCGCATTCAGAGCAGCATGAAGTTGGGGGCAGCCTTCCTTGATGTAGACTTCGCAGTTCCGCCGCGCGTCAACATGAAATTTGTGAGCCCAAAGGATAGCGGGAAGGACGATGTCCGCGACCTGGACGACTTGGAGTACGCTTGCAGGAATTGACATTGTCACCGCGAGCCCGCGTCGTCCGAACAGCGTTCCGGCCTGCCGCCTTGATTGATGCAAGTTCGATATAGCCAGGCACTACATAACTGCCCGCCCACACTCCCCGCGCCGCGTAGTCGGCTTCACGATGTGCACTGTCGTATTTGCCTTTCGAGTAGCGAGGCCAATCGAACGCGAGCCCGCCACGCACAAGCCAGTCTCCCAGGTCAACGGCCGCCACTGAGCACGGGCGACTGTGCGCCTGTAGACATCAGGGCTGAGCGGCTCACAGTGAACTGGCCTCCCCGCTATAAACCTGTCCAGCTCATTCGCTGCTTTCCCCCGCAACGATATCCATCACGCAATGATTATGCAGGGTGCGCCGTCGCGCCTGATTCTCATATTCCAGACGGACCGCGAGCGCGGTGAAGAACAGGGCTTCTATCTACGACGCGCTGTTCAAATCTCATATCAAATAGCGGCCGTTTATACTTTTGCGTACACAAGCCGACCGCCGACGTCGACGCCATCAACGGGGAAACTAGCGATCAGAAGCGTAACGGCTCGAAGATTGAATACTTTCTAGTCGACGCCGAAACGGCGAATGTTTGGAGTTAGCTTTGCGCCAAACGGGGAACCGGCGAGGCGTCTTCTCGCACGGAGCGAGAGGCCTCCGCGCCTTCGCAGGCAGCGCAATCGGTCCGAGGCCACGGTCGATCCACGATCCTGACACCGAAATCGCCGTCACCGTTTTCTGATCGCCAAGGCTCGCTGAAACGGCCGCCAAGTTTGGCCATGCGTTCCCGTGGCGCAACCGATACTCTGCTGAAGGAATCCACCGGCGGGTCAAGCAAGCAGTCGAGGGATAGCTCGGCGATCATCGCGATAACGTAGCCGAGCTCGATCGGACCATAGGGCTGATAATGGGCGCCGCACGCAGGCTCTTCTTGATTGGCACCTGCTCCATCAGGCCAATCCACCACTTTGAACGATGGTGCACCTGTTCGGCCTACGTGGCATTGCAGGCAACCGCTTCTCTGGGCGATCGCAACGCCGTGCCCGGCACAGGCATGCGCCTCCGTCCAGCCGTATACGATCGGTCGATCTCTCCCTTGGCTTACATGCCAGCGATTGAGCGCGGAATCAGCCGCCCAACTACCCGTTGCCGAAACGATCAAGTCAGCCGCGGTCGCTAGATCATGATCGGCCACGAGCAGGTGATGCAGGTCACAGGCGCGGTACTCGATTTGAAGATGGGGAAAATCAGTTTGCAGCCGGTCGGCCAGGGCTTCTGCCTTGTTGCGGCCCACCGCCGATGCACCCAAGGGGTGCCGGCCGACATTCGGCCAGCTAAGCTTATCGTAGTCGACCAGAACGATCCGCCCGACGCCAGCTTGCGCCAGCGCAAGTGCGACCGGAGCGCCGACCGACCCACACCCAACCAAGATCACGGTTGCCGCAAGCAAGCGCGCAGTCCGAGAGTCGCGATCTCGGCCATGAATCCAGTTCGCGTCCGCGCGCTGCACCGAAGTCCTGATGACAGGACTAGCTGCGAAGAAGCGACTGAGAAGGACCTCCTTGGGCGCCTGGCCGCGACGGAAACCGTTGGATAGAGGCTCTGCGGCAGATCTGACATGACCTTTGAGACGCTTCGGGTTCGGCGCTTTGACACCGATCAAAGCGGACCCGCCCCTGCCTATAGCTCCCAGCACCGCGACAACGTGTTCGGGTTCGCGAACTGCGACGTCCTCGATGATCATCCGGGCGTCATCTCCAGCCGCCGCCGCCAAAGCCAGCAGATCTGAGGATGTCTCGGGATATTCGGCGGGAAGCGGCGGATCTTCCAGCCAAATGAAGGCGGCGTCCTCAGTTTTGACGCTCACAGTATCGCCGAATCGACGGCGCACCCAGCGTTCGAGCGACGCGGTATCTTCGCCGACTACTTCCACCCCCTTTCCTCGCCACACCTGCACGAGTCTCGACGGGGGCGCCGGTACCAACAGGCTGTAGAAATGCGAGCCTGTCACGTGCGCCTTGTAGGCCCAATATGTCAGAAATTCCTCGCGGAAGTCGCGCTCGATGATCGAACCTTCGAGCAGCTCTTCGACAAGTCGAATCGAGCGATGAAGCAGGTTCGCAGCGACGGCAGAAGGATCATCGGGATCGCATTCGGCCAGATTTGGCAGCAGGCAGAGAACGCCGTCACTTTCGACGTGAGGCCAAGTCAAGAAAACCGGATGATCGACGAGCGCGGTTCTGACCGGGACTGCCGGAAACGCTGCCGTTGCGAGGACATCGATGCGGCGCATCACGCCATCAGAAAAGACCACGCTGACCCGCCACGCCGCAACCCAGCGGCGCGAGGGATAGCAACCGCCGATCGTCGCCTGGTCGAGACGCTCGGGCACCTGCCCCGTCAATTCGCGCAGAGTGGCTTCGAGGTGAAGCGCCGACTGCCGCCAACGGAGCGGGAGCGCTGTTTCACGCATGCCGGCCCCCGCCT
>NZ_JALBGZ010000879.1:0-2300 GCF_023006515.1 Bradyrhizobium sp. PRIMUS42 | reverse complement strand
CAACACCCGCGCCGCCCGCGACCACCAGCGTCGTGATCGCATTCGCCGACTTGAAATCACGCGCCATCATCTCGACGCCCGACGAGCTGCGCACCGGCCCGGCATTCAGCGCCAGCACGCGGAGCGCAAGCGGCTTGCCGGCGCAGCGTGCCGCGACCTCGAACACCGAGATCGGGCCGGCCGCGTCGAGCAGCTGGAAATCCGGGTAGATCAGGATGCCGATCATAGGCCATGTCCGAAATAGAGGGAATTATGCCATTTCAGACACAAAGGCAGCATGCCAATCTTCGCGCGTCAAGCTCATCTTTGGAGGACCTGCCGATGTCGCCACCGCTCCAGATCGGAATCCTGGTGTTTCCGCGCGTCACCCAGCTCGACTTCACCGGTCCCTTGCAGGTGTTTTCCATGGTGCCCGGCGCAAACCTGCACCTGATCTGGAAGCGGATCGAGCCGGTGCCGAGCGATTCCGTGCTCATGCTGACGCCGACCACGACGTTCGCGGATTGCCCGCAGCTCGACGTGATCTGCGTGCCAGGCGGCGGCGGCACCAACGACCTGCTTAACGATGAGGAGGTGCTCGCCTTTCTGCGCAAGCAGGCCGAGGGCGCAAAATACGTCACCTCGGTCTGCACGGGATCGCTGGCGCTCGGCGCCGCCGGCCTGCTCAAGGGCTACCGCGCCGCGACCCATTGGAGCGCGATGGAGATGCTCGGCCAGTTCGGCGCCACGCCGACCAGGACGCGCGTCTGCGTCGACCGCAACCGCATCACCGGCGGCGGTGTCACCGCGGGAATCGATTTCGCGCTGACGCTGGTGTCGATCATGATCGATCGCACCACGGCGGAAGCAATCCAGCTCCAGATGGAATACAATCCCGCCCCGCCGTTCAATTCGGGCTCGCCCGACACTGCGCCGGCGGAAGTGCTGGCTCTTCTCAGGGAGCGCGGTGCGCAGAACCAGGCGCGGCGGCTTGAAGCCGTCAAGCGTGCGGCTGAGCGGGTGATGTAGCGCGCGCCGATGCTCTCGCGTCGCGGACGCGGTGCGGCACGCAGTGACGCTCCGCAGAGCCGGGACCCAGAAGCTACACACGGTCCCTGCAAGTTGGGCCCCGGCTCTGCAGCGCACCGTCGAACAGACGCTGTGCTGCGTCCGGGGCACGAGACCTTCGTGCTGGTCCCTCAAAGAAAAAGGCCGCTCGGTTTCCCAAGCGGCCTTTCCTGCCTTACGGCGGCTGCACATTTCATCGGGCGATTTCGGAGCTTCCAGACCGGGGGCCTATCTCCCGATCGAGCCCTGGTCGGCGGCCGCTGCATTTCGGGACAGTCGCGAACTGTTGCCCGAACCGAACGCGATGGTCTCCCATCTCCGTAAGATGGGATCATTGAGCCGCATCGCCCGCGTTGGCGCAACGGCCCAGCAACCGCCGTCCCCGCTGTTCCCATTGTCCACAGCAAGGCGCGGCGGATGCGCATGCATCCAATTTGACGATGAAGATCGCGGAGGCCGAAGACTAGCCAGGCGTCCAGGGCTGATAGTCGCCGGTCGCCTTCGGCCGCTTGCCGCTGGCAAGGGTCGAGCCGGATGGACGATAGGCTTTTGCCGTGCCGGTGAGATTGGGCAGGTGCGGCTTTTCCCACTCGCGCGGCTGATAGTTGGCCTCGGTCGGCGGCACATCGACGACATGATGGATCCAGCCGTGCCACGACGGCGGGATCCGGCTCGCTTCGGCATAGCCGTTATAGACCACCCAGCGCCGCTCGAAGCCGAGGGTCGGATCGACTGCCCCGCCGCGGGTGCGATAGTAGAGATTGCCCTGCTCGTCCTGGCCGACCAGCTCCCCGTACCGCTTGGTCCAGAGTTGGGTGCCAAAAGTCTGGCCATTCCACCAGGTGAAGAACTTGAGGAAGAATTGTTTCATGCGGCAAGGGCCCTGCTTCGTCGGGCCCTGATGCCATCCGGGCGGCGAAATGTCCAGTTCGGCGGGGGCGGCGGCGCTCCTCCCCAAATGCGTGGCCGCGACACAAGCGCTGCCGCAAATCGGACGCGATCCGTTCATGCCGGGTACAGGGGTCGCGAGCGAGGCTTCCGGTCGCACGCAAACCGGCGTGATCCCAGGAACCCCAGCCCATTCATAGGGTTTGCTTCCGGGAAAGGAGTTTGACCATGAACAGTCTGAAATTTTTGAGCGTCGCCGCAGCGCTGGCGCTCGTTTTACCCATGACCTCCCCGAGCTTCGCACAGGGGCCCGGCGGCGGCGGCCGTGGGGGCGGTGGTGGTGCCCACATCGGCGGCGGTGGTGG
>NZ_JALBGZ010000878.1:0-2311 GCF_023006515.1 Bradyrhizobium sp. PRIMUS42 | reverse complement strand
CACGCGGCGATCGGGCCACGCTTCGCCGGCGCCGGCTGGCACGGCCGCCACGCCTTCCATCATCATCACTTCCGCCGTTTCGCCGTCTTCGGCGCGCCCTTTTTCTACGCCGGCTATAGTGATGGTTGCTGGCGCAGGAGCTGGACGCCCTATGGATGGCAATGGGTCAATGTGTGCGGAGACTATTGGTAGTCGCATCGCCGTACCGCACCATTGTCGCGGTCGCCACCGGGCGGTTCCGTCCAGCCCCGGAACGGGATAGTCTGGTGGCGATCGTCGCGCGGAGTTTTGCATGACCGGAGGTCACCGCCGCATCCTGGTCGTCGAGGACGATCCGGAAACCGCAGGCCAGCTCGTCGAGGAATTGACGATCTCGGGATACGAGGTCGACCTCGCTGCCAACGGCCGCGAAGCGCTGAGCCACGGTGCCGCGCGCGACTATGCCGTGATCGCGATCGACCGGATGCTTCCCGATGTCGACGGCATCAGCGTGATGCGGCAATTGCGCGACGACGGCGTCGCCGCGCCGTTCCTGATCATTTCCGCGCTCGGCGAGGTCGATGACCGCGTGCGCGGCTTGCGCGCCGGCGGCGACGACTATCTGGTCAAGCCGTTCTCGTTCACCGAATTGCTGGCGCGGCTCGAGGCCCTCGGCCGCCGCAGCGAGACCATCGCCAAGGAGACGTTGCTGCGGGTCGGCGATCTCGCCATCGACCTGATCGCGCGCAATGCCAGCCGCCGTGGCCGAAAGATTCCGCTGCTGCCGCGCGAGTTTCAACTGCTCGAATATCTCGTCCGCAACGAGGGCCGCGTCGTCTCCCGCGCGATGCTGCTCCAGCACGTCTGGGACCTGCATTTCGATCCCTCCACCAACATCATCGACGTCTATGTCGGGCGCGTCCGCCGCAAGGTCGACGATGCCCAGGCCTATCCGCTGATCCACACCATCCGCGGCATCGGATATTGCCTCCGTGCTCCTGGCTAAGACGCTCCGCTCCTCGACCTTCCGTCTGGCGCTGATCGCGATCGCCGCGTTCGGGCTGATCGTCGCGGCGATCATGGCCTATGTCTATTTCGGCACGCTCGCCTATGTGGAGGGCCGGCTCGGCCACGCCGTCGACCATGACGGCTTCACCGGCATGATCGAGCTCGCGATGGCGGCGGTTGCCGTCCTGCTGCTGGTGCTCGCCGGCCTCGCCGCCGTGCTGGTGACGCGGCGCACGGTGGGGCGGATCGAACAGATCAATGCCACCAGCCGCGCCATCATGCTCTCAGGTCTCGACCAGCGCATCCCCTTGCGCGGCAGCAACGACGAGTGGGATCGCGTCGCCGAAAGCCTCAATCAGATGCTCGACCGCATCGAGACGCTGATGGGCGAGGTCAAGCAGGTCAGCGACAACGTTGCCCACGATCTGCGCACGCCGCTGACGCGGATGCGCGGCCGGCTGGAAAAGGCCTATCATCACGAGCGCAACGGCGAGGCGGATGCCGCGCTGATCGGCGACACCATCGCCGATCTCGACGCCGTGCTTGGCATGTTCGCCTCCATCACCCGGATCTCGGAGATCGAGACCCGCGCCCGCACCGGCGCCTTCCGCGCGCTTGACCTTGCCCAGATCGCCGGCGAGGTCGTCGAGCTCTACGATGCCGCCGCCGAGCAGGTCGCCACAAAGCTCAGCCTTGCCGGAGACCGTCAGGTGCCGATCACGGGCGATCGCGACCTGCTGTTCGATGCCATCGCCAATCTCGTCGACAACGCGATCAAGCACGGCCGGCCGGGCGGGCAGGTGACGGTGACCTGCCGCAGCGCCGACGGCAGCGCGGTGATCGCCATCGCCGACGATGGTCCGGGCATTCCGGCCGAGCAGCGCGATCACGTCTTCAAGCGCTTCTACCGGCTCGAACAGAGCCGCTACACGCCGGGCAATGGGCTTGGCCTCAGTCTGGTGGCGGCCGTCGCGCGCCTTCACGGCGCCGAGGTCGCGCTGCACGACAATGCGCCGGGGCTGATGGTGCAGCTCAGCTTCCCCGCGACATCGGCGAAGTGAGACCCGGTGGCATCACAGCTCGATCACACCGCGGCGCGCCGCATGCGCCACCGCGTCGGTGCGGCCGGTGGCATCGAGCTTGTCGAGCAGCGAGCCGACATGGAATTTGACGGTGTGCACGGAGATGCCGAGCCGGCGCGCGATCATCTTGTTGGAGGCGCCCTCGGCCATGAGCGCCAGCACGTCGAGCTCGCGCTGCGTCAGCGCGATGTCCCCGGGCATGACGCGCGGATCGCGGGCAACGATCGTCGCGGCGGCCTGCT
>NZ_JALBGZ010000877.1:0-2313 GCF_023006515.1 Bradyrhizobium sp. PRIMUS42 | reverse complement strand
GTCGCGATAGAGCGGTGCGGCATCGCTGAGCGCGACGCGAATTGCAGCCTCCTCGCACTCGGAGCGGATGAAGGCATGAACCAGCGCGCGTAGTCGCGTCGGCGGCGGCTTTGCCCGGTCTGCGAGGATGCCGCGCAGCAGTTCGCTGGTGCGCCGCCACTCGTCGCTCTGGAGACGAAACAGGATCGCGGCCTTGTTCGGAAAATATTGATAGAGCGACCCGACGCTTACTCCGGCCCGCTCCGCCACCCGCGCCGTGGTGAAACGCTGCGCGCCCTCCTTCGCCAGGACCTGAACAGCGGCATCGAGAATAGCCGTTACCAGGCCGGTGGAGCGGGCCTGTTGCGGCTGCTTTCGTGAGGAAATTGAACGGCTTCGACGCTCGGCCATGGCTCACCCTGGCAATGCGAATAGGCAATGCGACGAATTAATCGTATTTCACTCGGCGCGCAAGCATGCGTTCTTCGCCAACCTCTGGAGACCTCGAATGACCACCCCAACCATCACGTCGCTTGCGCCGCTATTGGATCGCCTGTTCGACGAAGCCGAGGCGGCAACGGGCGCAACGCGAGCGGCCGTCGCCGATTTGTCCGACGCAGACCGGGCGCGGATGATGCGGAGCAAGACCGATTACCGCGAGCTCTACGGACGTCTGAAGGATGCTCCCCTCGCGGTCTCGCGCGAGACGGGGACGCTGCTCTACATTCTGGCACGCAGCTCTGGCGCCCGGACGATCGTCGAGTTCGGCACATCGTTCGGCATCTCGACGCTGCACCTTGCCGCAGGCTTGCGTGACAATGGCGGCGGCCGCCTCATCACCAGCGAGTTCGAGCCGTCCAAGGCAGCGCGGGCCCGGAACAACCTCATCGCCGGCGGCTTGATCGATCTCGTCGAAATCCGCGAAGGCGACGCGCTGAAGACGCTTCTAGCCGATCTGCCCGATACGATCGATCTCGTGCTGCTCGACGGCGCCAAAGCGCTCTACCCGGATATCCTCGATCTGCTCGAGAGCCATCTCGGACCGGGCGCGATCATCGTCGCTGACAATGCCGACGACAGCCCGGACTATCTGGCGCGCGTTCGCAGGCCGGGAAGCGGCTACATGTCGACGCCCTTCACCGAAGATGTCGAACTTTCCGTGCGGATCAACTGACGCCGGTCGAACCGCGACGAAATCCCGAAGCCGCCGCGCGATTCATCACGCGGCGGCTTCATGCCTTGTTCCGCCAACGTCGCAGGCTCGTCACTCACATGTGATACCTGCTGCCGGCCAAAGCCAAGCGCCGCATGCTAAACATACCGCGTGGTATCTTTCTTGCCCTGGGCTGACCATGACCTCCGCCTTCAATGCCTACGCAGCGCTCGCCCTCGCCATCATCTTCGAGGTCACAGCATCGGCTTTCCTGCAGCAATCCGCGCAGTTCACCCGCCCGTGGCCAACGCTGGCCATGGTGCTGTTCTATGTCGCCTCGTTCTACGCGCTGTCGGTCGCGATCCGCGTCATCCCCTTGAGCATCGCCTATGCGATCTGGGGCGGGGTCGGCATCATCCTGACCGCCACCGTCTCTTTCGTGCTGTTCCGCCAGATGCTGGACGCCGCGGCCTTCGTCGGCATCGCGCTGATCGTGTCGGGGGTCGTGATCATCAACCTGTTCTCGCAGACCACGGCGCATTGATGCCGGAAAACCGCTACACCCGCGCCAAGCAGCCCGAGCAGGTCCGGCGCGCCCTGCTCGCCCAGGCCGCGGCAATCGCCATGGACCATGGCGTCGCCGGTGTCACGGTGCAGGCGGTCGCAGCGGCGGCCGGCGTCACCAAGGGCGGGCTGTTTCACCATTTCGGCAGCAAGCAGGCGCTGATCGAGGGCCTGTTTGCCGACCTCCTCGCCCGCGTCGATGCCGAAATCGATGCCGCAGTTGAAGCCGATCCGAAGCCACGCGGCAGCTTCACGCGGGCCTATGTGAATGCGGTGTTCACCGGCAAGGCGTTCGGCTTCGCGACCCCATGGGCGGCATTGAGCATGGTCGTCGTCACCGATCCGCCGCTGCGCCGGCTCTGGAACGACTGGATCAAGGCGCGCCTGAAGCGCCATCGCACGACCGACGGCGCGCCCGATCTGCAAATGGTGCGCCTGGCCGCCGACGGCGCCTGGCTCTCCTATGTCACGACGGGACAGACGCGCATGAGCGCCGAGCTACGCGCCGTGCACGCACGGCTTCTCGCGCAGACCTATCGACGCGGATAGCAGGAACCGGGCAGCCTACTGGCTCTGCACCGGCTTGGACGAACGCGGCGCGGATCGCGCGGGCTTCC
>NZ_JALBGZ010000876.1:0-2315 GCF_023006515.1 Bradyrhizobium sp. PRIMUS42 | reverse complement strand
AAGCTGCCGCGCGCGGCCTCGAACCGGCCGTGGGCGAGCCGCATCTCGGCCTTGCCTGCAACGTCGCGAACAAGCAGGCCTGCATCAGCGCGGTCGACGCGGTCATCGCCAAATTCGGCCAGATCGACATCCTCATCAACAACGCCGGCGTGACCCAGCCCGTCAAGCTTCTCGACATCAAGCCGGAAGATTGGGACCGCATCCAGGACGTCAATCTCAAGGGCATCCTGTTCCTGTCGCAAGCCGTGATCCCGCACATGCAGAAGCGCAGGAGCGGATCGATCGCCTGCATGTCCTCGGTCTCGGCCCAGCGCGGCGGTGGCATCTTTGGCGGGCCGCATTATTCGGCGGCGAAAGCCGGCGTGCTCGGGCTTGCCAAGGCGATGGCGCGCGAGTTCGGGCCCGACGGCATCCGCGTCAACTGCGTGACGCCGGGCCTGATCGGCACCGACATTACCGCCGGCAAGCTGACCGACGAGATGCGGACAAAAATCCTCGAGGGCATTCCGCTTGGCCGGCTTGGCGAGGCCACTGACGTCGCCGGCATCTACACCTTCCTCGCCTCCGACCTCTCGGCCTACGTCACCGGCGCCGTGATCGACGTCAACGGCGGCATGCTGATCCACTGAGCGGAGCAGGAGAGAGACGATGATGGCAACACCAACGCTCGCAAACGCGCCGACGCTCGCCCAGCGCGCCCGCAACATCCGCCGCAACGCCCTGCTGATGGGCGAGGTCCAGGGCCAGGGCTATATCGCCCAGGCGCTCGACATCGCCGACGTGCTGGCGGTAGCCTATTTTCACGCCATGCGTTTTCGCGCCGAAGATCCCGCCTGGGAAGGTCGCGACCGCTTCCTGCTGTCGAACGGACATTATGCGATCGCGCTGTATGCAGCCTTGATCGAAGCCGGGATCATTCCCGAGGCCGAGCTGGAGAGCTACGGCTTCGACGACAGCCGCCTGCCGATGTCCGGCATGGCGTCCTATACGCCGGGCATGGAAATGTCGGGCGGCTCGCTCGGCCTCGGTCTCGGCATCGCCGTCGGCATGGCGCTCGGGCTGAAGCGCAAGCGGTCGGCCTCGCGCATCTTCACGCTGTTCTCCGATGGCGAGCTGGACGAGGGCTCCAAATGGGAAGCGATCATGTCGGCGGCTCACCACCAGCTCGACAATCTGATCGCGATCGTCGACGTCAACAATCAGCAGGCCGATGGTCCCTCCAAGCAGATGCTCGGCTTCGAGCCGCTGGTGGACAAGCTCGCGGCGTTTGGCTGGTTCGTGCAACGGGTCGACGGCAATGACCTCGACGCGGTGGTCGGCGCCTTCGATGCCGCGATGGCGCATTCCGAGCCGAAGCCCCGCATGATCGTCGCTGATACGTTGATGGGCAAGGGCGTTCCGTTCCTGGAGCAGCGCGAGAAGAACCACTTCATTCGCGTCGAGCCGCATGAATGGCAGCTCGCACTGTCGGCACTGGACGCGGGAGAGCAGCCATGAAGTCCGCCGCACCAACCACTTCGGCAAAGCCGCGGCTGACGACGTCGGCCATGATCGCCTCGATCGCGGCGGAAGGGCAGCGCACCAGGCCGGCGCCGTTCGGGCACGCGCTGGTCGAGCTCGCGCGCAGCCGTGAAGACGTCCTCGGCATGACCGCCGATCTCGGCAAATACACCGATCTGCACATCTTCGCGCAGGCCTTTCCCGATCGGTACTATCAGATGGGCATGGCCGAGCAGCTTCTGTTCGGCGCCGCCTCGGGTCTCGCCGCCGAAGGCTTCATGCCGTTCGCGACGACCTATGCGGTGTTCGCCTCACGCCGCGCCTATGACTTCATCCATCAAACCATCGCGGAGGAAGACCGCAACGTGAAGATCGCCTGCGCGCTGCCGGGCCTGACCTCGGGCTACGGGCCGAGTCATCAGGCCGCAGAAGACCTCGCGCTGTTCCGGGCGATGCCCAACATGACCGTGATTGATCCCTGCGACGCGCACGAGATCGAGCAGATCGTGCCTGCCATCGCCGCGCATCGCGGGCCCGTCTACATGCGCCTGTTGCGCGGCCAGGTGCCGCTGGTGCTCGACGAGTACAGTTATCGTTTCGAGCTCGGCAAGGCCGCGCTGCTGCGGGATGGTGCCGACGTCCTGATCATCTCCTCGGGCATCATGACCATGCGCGCGCTTGAGGCGGCCAAGGCGCTGTCGGACGATCGCGTCAATGCGGCTGTCCTGCACGTGCCCACGATCAAGCCGCTCGACACCGAGGCGATCCTGCGCGAAGCGGCCAAGCCGGGCCGCCTCGTCGTCGTCGCCGAAAAC
>NZ_JALBGZ010000875.1:0-2321 GCF_023006515.1 Bradyrhizobium sp. PRIMUS42 | reverse complement strand
CGAGCGGCGTGCCCCCGAGCGCGCCGAGCGGCGAGCGCCCAAGGCTGAGCCGGAGAGGGCTGTGCCGGCAAAATCCGTCGAGCCGCTGCTGCCGACCAAGGTGCAGACCGTCAAGGTGACGGCCGACGAGAACAACATGCGCGTCGACCGTTTCCTCGAAGCGCGCTTTCCCGGCCTGTCGTTCTCTCACATCCAGCGCGTGGTGCGCAAAGGCGAACTGCGCGTCGACGGCAAGCGCGTCGACAGCAAGGACCGCCTGGAAGAGGGCCAGAGCGTCCGTATTCCGCCGCTGAAGCTCGACACGCCGAAGACGGCCGGCCCGCTGTCGGACGCCGCGCAAAAGACGCTCGCCGCGCTGAAGGAGATGACGATCTTCGAGGATGACGACGTCCTCGTCCTGAACAAGCCGGCGGGCCTTGCCGTGCAGGGCGGCTCGGGCATGACGCGGCACATCGACCAGATGCTCGAGGTGATGCGCGATGCCAAGGGCCAGAAGCCGCGCCTCGTGCACCGGATCGACCGGGAGACGTCGGGCTGTCTCCTGATCGCCAAGACGCGCTTTGCAGCCTCGCATCTGACCGGCGCGTTCCGTTCGCGGTCGGCGCGCAAGACCTATTGGGCGCTGGTGCCGGGCCTGCCAAAGCCGAAGCAAGGTCGTATCTCGACCTTCCTCGCCAAGGAAGAGAGCGAGGATGACACCATCATGCGCGTCGCCCAGCATGGCGACGAGGGCGCGAGCCACGCGGTGACCTATTACGCGGTGGTCGAGACCGCCGGCAACAAGCTGACCTGGGTGTCGCTGAAGCCGGTGACGGGCCGCACCCACCAGCTGCGCGCCCACATGGCCCATATCGGCCATCCCATCATCGGCGATCCCAAATACTTCAACATCGAGAATTGGCAGCTGCCGGGCGGCCTGCAAAACCGGCTGCATCTGCTTGCGCGCCGCATCGTCATCCCGCATCCGCGCGGCGGCGTGATCGACGCTACCGCGCCATTGCCGCAGCACATGCAGCAGTCGTGGAATCTGCTCGGGCTCGATGCGAGCCGGTTCGACCCGATCGAGAACGCGCCGGAGGAGTAGGGCACGAGCTCCGCTGCCAGCCCCGTCATTGCGAGGAGCTCTTGCGACGAAGCAATCCAGAGTCCCACTGCACATGCATTCTGGATTGCTTCGCTGCGCTCGCAATGACGGAATGGAGATAGCGGGTGGTTGTCACACTCAATTCCGAAACTGCTCCAAAAACATCCGCAAGGAGTCGTGCGGGCTCTCGACATCCGTGATCAGCCAGCCCTCGGGCCCGTTCACCAGGACGAAGTTCAGCGCCATCCGCCTGCCGCGATTGTCGAAATTCGCCGCGACATAGGTCTTGTCGTATTGCCTGCGGACGACCGCGATTGCGACCGGGCCGAGCCTCCAGCTCTGGCTCTGCACCAGGAAATCGTAGGGCTCGACCCGCGGCGCGCTCCAGGCCTTGCGAAGGGGAGGATCGAAGAATTGCCGGGCGGTCGCAGCATCCCTTGGCAGCCCCTTGGACAGTTCAGGCGCGCCTTCGCCGTAATGGGCATAGACGTTGCGGACCAGCGATTCCGGACTGCGAAAGCCGGCCTCCGCCGTGGCCAGCCAAAGCCCGGCGAACAGGGCCACAATGCCCGCAAGTTCCCTCATGCCCCGCTCGCTTTATCGGCCGCCGGTCTTATCTTAAAAGCCTAGCATCCAGCGATCGGGGCCGAAACTACATGCGTGAATTGTTCGAAGAAGCCGCGGGACAGACCCCGCCCGATCCGCAAGGCGCGATCCGGCAAGCCGCGCGCCCGCCGCAGCGCAAGCGCTTCTACAAAGACGCGGGCGTCACCGATGTCGAAGGCGGCTTCGTCATCACCCTCGACGGCAAGCCGATCCGCACGCCCTCCGGCCGTCAGGTGGTGGTCCCCTCGCGCGCATTGGCCGGTGCGGTGGCCGCGGAATGGTCAGCCCAGGGGGAGACGATCGATCCCGTGACCATGCCGCTGACGCGGATCGCCAACAGCGTCGTGGAAGGCGTCGTCGACCGCGTCGAGCTCGTCAGCGACGACCTCGCAAAATACCTCGAGTCGGATTTGCTGTTCTATCGTGCCGGCCATCCCGAAGGGCTGGTCGCCCGCGAGGCCGCGCATTGGGATCCCGTGCTGTTCTGGGCCGCGGAGGCGCTGGGGGCACATTTCATCCTGTCTGAGGGCGTCATGCACGTGAAGCAGCCCGACGAGGCCGTCGAAGCCGCGCGCGCCGTGCTGCCCGGGGACGCATGGTCGGTGGCCGCACTCCACGTGGTGACGACCTT
>NZ_JALBGZ010000874.1:0-2342 GCF_023006515.1 Bradyrhizobium sp. PRIMUS42 | reverse complement strand
GAGGCCGCCGGTATCGGCCGGGTCGCGGTCGCAACCGATACGCCGGAGATCGCCTCGGTCGTGACGGCCCATGGCGGCGAAGCCGTGATGACGCGCGCCGACCACCCCTCTGGTTCGGACCGCATCCACGAGGCCATGCAAAAGCTCGACCCGGACGGCAAGGCGGAGATCGTGATCAACCTCCAGGGCGATTTCCCAACGATCACGCCGCAGACCATCCGGGAGGTGCTACCGCCCTTTGCCGATCCGGCGGTCGACATCGTGACGCTGGCCTCGCAGATCCACACCGAGGAGGAGGACCTCGCCCCGAGCGTCGTGAAGGCCATCGGCTCGCCGATCGGCCCGCGGCGCATGCGGGCACTTTATTTTACCCGGGCTACAGCCCCTTACGGCAACGGACCGCGCTACCACCACATCGGCCTTTATGCTTACCGCCGCGCTGCGCTGGAGCGGTTCGTCTCGCTGCCGCCTTCACCGCTGGAGCGTCAGGAAAGCCTGGAGCAGCTCCGGGCGGTTGAAGCCGGCATGCGCATCGACATCATGATCGTCGACAGCGTGCCCCGCGGTGTCGACACGCCGCCCGACCTGGAAACCGCGCGCAGCATCCTTTCCAAAACCTGAGCGGCTGCTACAAGGCGCCGCAGGAGCACTTTTAAGACATGAGCAAGCTGAAAATCGCATTCCAAGGCGAGCCCGGAGCCAATTCCCACATCGCCATCGTCGAGGCCTATCCCGACGCCGAGCCGATGCCCTGTGCCACCTTCGAGGACGCGCTGTCTGCGATCTCGTCGGGCGAGGCCGATCTCGGCATGATTCCGATCGAGAACTCGGTGGCCGGCCGTGTCGCCGACATCCATCATCTCTTGCCGGCCTCCGGTCTCTTCATCATCGGCGAGTGGTTTCTCCCGGTTCGGCATCAGCTGATGGCGGTGAAGGGCACCAAGCTCGACGACATCAGGAGCGTCGAGAGTCATGTGCATGCGCTCGGCCAGTGCCGGCGCATCATCCGTAAGCTTGGCATCAAGCCGATCGTGCACGCCGATACCGCCGGCAGCGCCCGCGACATCTCGGAACGCAAGGACAAGTCCGTCGCCGCGATCGCCTCGCGCCTCGCCGCCAAGATCTACGGCCTCGACATCCTCGCAGAGGACATCGAGGATGAAGCCCACAACACCACGCGCTTCGTGGTGCTGGCGCGCGAGCCGAAATGGGGCTCGCAGGGCGCGGGACCGCTGGTCACGACTTTTGTCTTCCGGGTGCGCAATTTGCCCGCCGCGCTGTACAAGGCGCTCGGCGGCTTCGCCACCAACGGCGTCAACATGACCAAGCTCGAGAGCTACATGGTCGACGGCAATTTCTTCGCCACGCAGTTCTATGCCGACGTCGACGGCCACCCCGAGGACAAGGGCCTGGCCTTCGCGATCGAGGAGCTGAAATTCTTCTCGCGCGAATTCCGCATCGTCGGCGTCTATCCGGGCCATCCGTTCCGCGCGACGTTCAGCGAAGCGCAGCGGGATTAGTCTCGTGTCCCGGACGCGCGAAGCGCGAGCCGGGACCCAGAAGCCAAAATACTCAGTCGCGAGATGGGCCCCGGCTCTGCAGTGCACCGCTGAAGGGCGCTGCGCTGCGTCCGGGGGCACAGCAGCGACTTACACGTCTGCTCCAAGCCCAAACGCCTCCGCCAGCAGCGAATACGACTTCTTCCGCGCCTCGTGGTCATACACGGCGGTGATCACCATCAGCTCGTCCGGCTTGCTCGCGTCGATCAGCGGCTGCAGCTTCCTCCGCACCGTCGTGGGGCTGCCGACGAACAGGCGGGAGCGGTTGCGAAGAATCGAGGTGCGCTCGGAGTCGGAGTAAGGATAGGCCAGCGCTTCCTCGACGCTCGGCAGCGGCAGATATTGACCGCGGTCGCGGCGCAGCCGGTTGAGGTCGAACGAGCAGGCCAGCCGCTCGGCCTCCTCATCGGTATCGGCTGCAATGGCCGCGACTGCGAGGATCGCGTGCGGACTCGCACGCCAGGACGAGGGCTGGAAGCGGTTGCGGTAATGCACCATCGCATCGACTGCATCGTGGGACGCGAAGTGATGAGCGAAGGCGAAGCCCATACCCACTTGCGCGGCCAGCTCCGAAGAATAATCGCTGGAGCCGAGCAGCCAGATCGGCGGCAGGGCGGTGTCGTCGGGCATGGCGACGACGTTGTTGTAGGGATGCCCTGCGGGGAATTCGCGCGTCTGCCACAGAATCAGTTCGTGCAGCCGCTCCAGAAAATCGTCGCCCTCGCGGCGGTCGAGCCGGCTCCGCAGCGCGTAAGCCGTCGCGCCGTCGGTGCCGGGCGCACG
>NZ_JALBGZ010000873.1:0-2343 GCF_023006515.1 Bradyrhizobium sp. PRIMUS42 | reverse complement strand
CGCTGTGCCTCGGCGCCGTCATGGCATTTTGCGGAGCGCATTTCGCGCTGCGCCGCGGCTACCCCTTAAGCCGACGCCCGTAACAGCCGCGGGCGGTCCAGCATGATCGCCACGTCGGAGGCGGGCCGCGGCTTGCTGAACAGATAGCCTTGCGCCTGGTTGCAGCCCTCGCGCCTGAGCAGCTCGAGCTGCGCGTCGTTCTCGACGCCTTCCGCGGTGGTGACGATCCCGAGGCTGCGGCCAAGGCCGGTCACGGCGCGGATGATCGCCATGGAATCCTCGCGCGTCGCCAGCTCCGACACGAAGGAGCGGTCGATCTTGATCTTGTCGAACGGGAAGCTGCGCAGATAGCTCAGCGATGAATAGCCGGTGCCGAAATCGTCGAGCGAGATCCGCACGCCCAGGGCCCGCAGCTCGTGCAGGGTGGTCAGCGTCGCCTCGCTGTTCTGAAGCAGCACGGATTCGGTGATCTCGAGCTCGAGACGGCGCGCCGGAAGTCCCGAGGCGGCCAGCGCCGCGATCACGGATGTGATCAGGTTCGGATTCTTGAACTGGACCGGCGACAGGTTGACGGCGAGGTCGACATCGTCCGGCCAGGTGGCCGCGTCAGTACAGGCGGAGCGCAGCACGAATTCGCCGAGCTGGACGATCAGTCCGGTCTCCTCGGCCAGAGGAATGAAGTCGATCGGAGCAATCAGGCCGCGCTGCGGGTGGTTCCAGCGCAGCAGCGCCTCGAACGCGACGACGCGGCCGCTGGCGACGTCGCGGATCGGCTGATAATACGCCTCGAACTCGTCGCGCTGCAGCGCCGCGCGCAGATCCATCTCGAGGAGGCGACGCGCCTGCGCGCGGGCGTCCATGCCGGTCTCGAAGAAGCGATAGGTGCTGCGGCCGTCCGCCTTGGCGCGATACAGCGCGAGGTCGGCATTCTTCAACAGCTCGTCCGGATTGCTGCTGTCCTGCGGCGACAGCGAGATGCCGATCGAGACGCCGATCACGATCTGATGACCGTCGATCTCGTAAGGCGCGGAGATCACCTCGACGAGACGGCCGGCGAGCGATCTCGCGGCGGCTTCCTCGGAACGTCCGATCTGGACCACGGCGAACTCGTCGCCGCCCAGCCGCGCCACGGTGTCGCTTTCGCCGACGCCGGCCGTCAGCCTGCGGCCGACCTCCCTCAGCAGCGCATCGCCGATGGGATGGCCGAGCGAATCGTTGATGTCCTTGAAGTGATCGAGATCGAGACAGAGCACCGCGAGCTGATCACCCGACCTGGTCCGGCGCAGCCCCTGCTCGAGCTGCTCGTGGAACAGCACGCGGTTCGGCAGGCTGGTCAGCGCGTCATGGCGCGCCATGTGTGAGATCTTGGCCTGCGCCTCCAGCCATTCGGTGATGTCCTCGAAGGTCGCGACCCAGCCGCCGCCCTGCATCGGCTGGTTGACCACCCGGATGGAGCGGCCGAACCGGTTGACGACGTCGGTCGTGGTGCGGCCCTCGCGCGCGTCGGCGACGAGGCGGGCGAAGAAATCATTCGCGTCGCCCTGCCACTGGCCCTTGGCCTGCTCGTCCCGCAATATGTCGACCAGCCGGCGGCCGGTGAGCGCGATGTCGGTGCGGCGAAGCATCGCCGCGTAGCGCTCGTTGAACAAGATGATCTTGCCGTCAGCGTCGAACATGCACAATCCCTGCGACATGTTCTCGAGCGCCGTGTCCAAAACCATTTGCTGGGCACCCAATTCGCCCCTGGCGCGGCGGTCGAGCAACGCGGCCACGAGTGCGATCGCGATGATCGCGACCGCAGCGCTGGCGGTGAGGAAGGACAGCGAGGCCGGCGGGATCGACAGGCCGCCGATCGCGAGCGTCGGATCCGGCGTCAATAGCACCGCGCCCATCGCCGTGAAATGATGCGCGACGATGGCAACCGTCAGCAGCGCAGTCGCCGCCAGCGCGTGGAAGAGGTTGTCGCGTCGCGCCGCCACGAACAACGCGAGTGCCGCAAAGAAAATTCCTGATAGCACCGAGACGGTGACCGTGCTTCCGATCCAGTCCACCCGCGCAGGTATCTCCAGCGCCGCCATGCCGGTGTAGTGCATCGCCGCGACACCGGAGCCGACGATGGCGCCGCCGAGAAGGATCCACACCGCGCGCAAGGACGATACGGCGATGCTCAGCCCCACGAAGGTCACCGAGATCGCGAAGATCAACGACAGGATCGTCACCGGGATGTTGTAGGCGCCCGCGCCTCCCGGCCCGTAGGCGAGCATCGCGATAAAGTGCGTCGCCCAGATGCCGCATCCGCTGACGGCGGCATCGAGGCCGAGCCAGGCCAAACGCCCGAGGCCG
>NZ_JALBGZ010000872.1:0-2343 GCF_023006515.1 Bradyrhizobium sp. PRIMUS42 | reverse complement strand
ATGCGTTTGACGTCAAGGCGGCGACGCAGGTGCTGGCGCGGCGGTCGATCCGGACGCTGGCGAAGGGCGAGAGCCTGACGCTGACCTCGGACATGTTCTCCGACCTCGTGCCGGGCACCGGCAGCGTCTCCGTCTCGGCGAGCCTGTCGACGGCGCTCGACGCGGCGACGATCCTCAAGGCGCTCGATCGCTATCCCTATGGCTGCTCGGAGCAGATCACGAGCCGCGCCTTGCCGCTGCTCTACGTCAATGATCTTGCGGCCGGCGCGCATCTGGCGATGGACACCGAGGTCGACCAGCGCATCCGCGATGCGATCGAGCGGCTGCTCGCGCGCCAGGGCTCCAACGGCTCGTTCGGCCTGTGGTCGGCCGGGGGCGAAGATGCCTGGCTGAATGCGTACGTGACGGACTTCCTGACCCGCGCCCGCGAGAAGGGATTTGTGGTGCCGGACGTGCTGTTCAAGAACGCGCTCGACCGCATCCGCAACTCCGTCGTCAACGGCAACGAGCCGGAGAAGGACGGTGGGCGTGATCTCGCCTACGGCCTCTACGTGCTCGCGCGCAACGGCGCGGCACCCATCGGCGATCTCCGATATCTCGCCGATACCAAGCTTGCCAACCTGGCAACGCCGATCGCGAAGTCGCAGCTCGCGGCGGCGCTGGCGCTGGTCGGCGACCGCAACCGCGCCGAACGGGTCTATGGTGCCGCCCTCGACAGCCTCGCGCCGAAGCCCGTGCTGGAGTTCGGACGCACCGACTACGGCTCGCAGCTTCGCGATGCCGCAGCTTTGGTGTCGCTTGCCAGCGAAGGCAACGCGCCGAAGGCGACGCTGACGCAGGCGGTGTCGCGGGTCGAGACCGCGCGCGGGCTGACGCCCTACACCTCCACGCAGGAGAATGCGTGGCTGGTGCTCGCCGCACGTGCGCTCGCCAAGGAGAACCTGTCCATGGAAGTGGACGGCCAGCCGGTCAAGACCGCGCTCTATCGCAGCTACAAGGCTGTGACGCTGGAGGGCAAGCCGCTGAAGATCACCAACACCGGCGATGCGCCGGTGCAGGCCGTGGTCTCGGTGTCGGGCTCGCCGGTGACGCCGGAGCCGGCGGCATCCAACGGCTTCAAGATCGAGCGCAATTACTTCACGCTCGACGGCAAGCCGGCCGACATCAGCAAGGTCAAGCAGAACCAGCGCTTCGCGGTGGTGCTGAAGATCACCGAGGCCAAGCCCGAATACGGCCACATCATGGTGTCCGACTATCTGCCCGCGGGCCTCGAGATCGACAACCCGAAGCTGGTGTCGTCGGGCGACAGTGGCACGCTGGACTGGATCGAGGACGGCGAGGAGCCTGAAGACACCGAGTTCCGTGACGATCGCTTCACCGCGGCAGTCGACCGTGCCTCGGACTCCAAGTCGGTCTTCACGGTCGCCTATATCGTGCGCGCCGTCTCGCCGGGCAAATACGTGCTGCCGCAGGCCTATGTCGAGGACATGTACAATCCCTCGCGCTACGGCCGCACCGGCACCGGCAACGTCGAGGTGCGGGCGGCGAAGTGAGTGGTGGGATGAGCGACGGTGATAACAGCTCTCGTCATTCCGGGGCGGCTCGAAGAGCCGAACTACGGCGCGCAATTGCGCGCCTGAGAATCTCGAGGTTCCGGGTCTGGTCCTCCGGACCATCCCGGAACGACGGCGGGAGAGAAGGGCGCACCATCATGCGTGTCCTCTCAGCCCTTGCACTCATCCTCATCCTCACCATCCTCGGCTTCGTCGGCTGGGTCTACTCGCTCGGTCCGCTGCCGCGTGACGAGGCCCGGAAAGTCTCGACCACCATCGTCGATCGCAACGGCAAGCTGCTGCGTGCCTATGCGATGGCGGATGGCCGCTGGCGCCTGCCGGTCGATGCCAGGTCCAACGTCGACCCGACCTATCTGAAACTGCTGCTGGCCTATGAGGACCAGCGCTTCTACGCCCATGACGGCATCGACCCGCTGGCGCTGGGCCGTGCCGCCTTGCAGCTTGCGACGCGCGGCCACATCGTCTCGGGCGGCTCGACGATCAGCATGCAGCTTGCCCGCCTGATGGAGCCGCGGCGGCAGCGCTCGCTCTATGCCAAGCTGCGGCAGATGGTGCGCGCGATCGAAATCGAGCGCAGCATGAGCAAGGAGCAGATCCTCGATCTCTATCTCGCGCTGGCGCCTTATGGCGGTAATCTCGAAGGCATCCGCGCCGCCTCAATCGGCTATCTCGGCAAGGAGCCGAAGCGCCTGTCCCTGGCCGAGGCCGCGCTGCTGGTCGCGCTGCCGCGATCGCCGGAAACGCGCCGGCTCGATCGCCATCCCGAAGC
>NZ_JALBGZ010000871.1:0-2347 GCF_023006515.1 Bradyrhizobium sp. PRIMUS42 | reverse complement strand
AGCCGCCGCTCTGCTTCTTCACCTCTTCCGCGAAGGCCATCGCGTTCTGGGTGTGGAAATTGCCGTCGGGCCATACCGTCGACATGTCCCAGCTCGTCGTCGCCGCCCGCGCGCGGGTCGAGATGTGGCCGGCGGCGAGCAGCGTCGCTGCGCCCGCGGTGAAGTTCCGTCGCGTGATCATTGAGCCCCTCCGTTCGCTACGCCAAACGCCGGATGGCGTCACCGCGCATATCCATAAACTGCAGCCGCATTATCGGCGGACACGAGGCCGCTTTCGATGTCGTCCTTGACGGCAGCCCGATCTCGCTCGGCTGGTGCACCGATGCCGGCACCGCCGGGCGTCAGCACCACGAGACGGTCGTCCGACGGCACCTCCTGAAAGCCTTTTCCGCGCAGCTTCTTTCCGGATTTAAGCCCGACATAGCCGGCCTCGCCATTCTGGCCGCCATCGCGGCCGCGCGGCGGATGATCGATGCGGTCGAATGCGGCCAGGATATCGAACGGCGCATCGACGCCGCTGCCGACCTCAATGATCTGGCCGAGGCCGCCGCGGGTGCGCCCTGCCCCGCCGGAATCCGGACGCAGCTCCTTGCGCCAGAAGATCAAGGGCGTCTGCGTCTCCGCGATCTCGACCGGCGTGCCACGCACGCCGCTGGGATAGGCGGTGGCCGACAAGCCGTCCTTGCCGAAGCGCGCGCCGGTGCCGCCGTTGCTGGTCACCGCCATCGAGAATCCGTAATTGCCGCCGACGCCCGAGCGGGTCTGCCCGCGTACATTGAGATTCCACAGGCACGAGGTGCCCTCCGCCGGCACGCGCTCGGGAATGATCTGGCGCAGGCAACCGAACACCACGTCGGGCAGCATCTGGCCGATGATGTGGCGCGAGGCGACCGGCGCGGGCTTCGGCGCATTGAGGATCGCACCTGATGGCGCCGACACCGTCAGCGGCGAGAGCGAGCCGGCATTGTTCGGGATCTGCGAGGCGACGACGCAGCCGAGGCCGAACACGGTGTAGGCCGTGGTGTACGAAAGAGGCACGTTGATGCCGAACTTCGAGGCAGCGGAGGTGCCGTCAAAATCGACGTGGATGCCCGCATCCGAAATCGTCAGCGTCGCGGCCAGCGTCACCGGGGCATCGTAGCCGTCGACCACCATGGTGTTGCGCCAGCTGCCCTTCGGCAGCTTTGCGATCTCGGCCAGCACGGCCTCGCGCGAGCGCTCGCAGATGTAGTCGCCGAGCTCGTCGAGCGTGTCGATGCCGAACTCGGTCATCATCTCGACCAGGCGCTCGCAGCCGACATCGTTGCAGCCCGCGAGCGAATAGGTGTCACCCTCGGTATCGATCGGCAGCCGCGTGTTGGTGCGGATCATCGCCATCAGCGTCTCGTTGACGACGCCCTGGTCGATCAGCTTCAGCATCGGGATGTAGAGCCCCTCCATGAACACGTCGGTGGCATCGGGCCCGAAGCCGATGCCGCCGATGTCCATGAGATGGCTGGTGCAGGAGAACAGCGCGACGACCTTGCCGTCCTTGAAGCAGGGCGTGGTGACGACGAAGTCGTTGAGGTGGCCGGTGCCCATCCAGGGATCGTTGGTGATGTAGGCGTCGCCCTCCTTCATCGTCTCGATCGGAAAGTGGTTGATGAAATGCTTGACCGATTCCGCCATCGAGTTGACGTGGCCGGGCGTGCCGGTCACCGCCTGCGCCAGCATCCGTCCCCTGAGGTCGAATACGCCGGCCGAGAGATCGCCGCATTCGCGCACGATCGGGCTGAAGGCGGTGCGGAGCAGCACCTGCGCCTGCTCCTCGACCACCGCGATCAGCCGGTGCCACATGATCTGAAGGTCGATCAGGCTCGCGCCATTTGCCTTGCTCATGATCAGGCCGCCTTTCGTTCCATGACGATGCTGCCGGCACCGTCGATATGGGCGTCAAAACTGGTGGAGACGAAGGTCGAGGTCTCGTCCTCCGCAATGACGGCGGGCCCGGCAATGGTCGCGCCGGGCGCCATGTCCTCGCGGCGGTAGAGCGGGATCTCGATCACCTCGCCGGCGCGACCGTCGAAGAATTTTCGACTGCCGACGGCCTTCCCGGCCGGCTTGCGCGCGACCGAAGCGACGGTGGGCGGATTACGCGCCTCCGTCGTAGCGAGCACCGACCAGCTCAACACCTCGATCGCGGCGCCCGGAATCGCGCGCTCGAACATCGCGGCATAATCCGCCTCGAACTTCTGGCGCAGGCCGGCAAGATCGGCCGCCGTCAGCCGCCGGTTCGGCAGCTCGACGGAGATCTCATGGCCTTGGCCGACATAGCGCATGAAGGCGGCGCGGCGCTCGCGCACCGGCG
>NZ_JALBGZ010000870.1:0-2350 GCF_023006515.1 Bradyrhizobium sp. PRIMUS42 | reverse complement strand
GGCCGGCATGGCCTGCGCGCAGCAGCTCGCGCGCGCGGGCCACGACGTGCATCTGTTCGAGAAGTTCGCCAAGGCCGGCGGCCTGCTGCGCTACGGCATCCCCGACTTCAAGATGGAGAAGGGCATCATCGACCGCCGCGTCACGCAGATGGAAGGCGAAGGTGTCACCTTCCACTACAACAGCCATGTCGGCGCTGACGGCAACGTCGATCCGCGCGAGATGCTCAACGAGTACGACGCCGTGGCGCTGACCGGCGGCGCGGAAGCCCCGCGCGACCTGCCGATCCCCGGCCGCGAGCTGTCAGGCATCCACTACGCCATGGACTTCCTGCCGCAGCAGAACCGCCGCGTCTCCAGCGAGCCCCTGAACGGCGTCCAGGAGATTTTGGCCGGCGGCAAGCATGTCGTCGTTATCGGCGGCGGCGATACCGGATCCGACTGCATCGGCACGTCGCTGCGCCAGGGCGCGCTGTCGGTGACCCAGCTCGAGATCATGCCCGCCCCGCCCGAGCGCGAGAACAAGGGCCTGACCTGGCCGAACTGGCCCTTGAAGATGCGGACCTCCTCCAGCCAGGCCGAAGGTGCGGTGCGCGAGTACGCCGTGCTGACGCAGAAGTTTTCCGGCGAGAACGGAAAGGTCAAGAAGCTGCACTGCGTGCACGTCGACGACAAGTTCAAGCCGATTGCCGGCACCGAGTTCGAGCTCGACGCCGAGCTCGTCCTGCTCGCCATGGGCTTCGTGCATCCCGTGCACGAGGGCCTCTTGAAGCTGCTCTCGGTCGAGCTCGACCCCCGCGGCAACGTCAAGGCCAACACCCTAGACTACCAGACCTCGCGCCCCAACGTGTTCACCGCCGGCGACATGCGGCGCGGGCAATCGCTGGTGGTGTGGGCCATCCGCGAAGGGCGGCTGTGCGCAAGGTCGATCGATACGTTCCTGATGGGGAAGACGGATCTGCCGCGGTAGGCTCTGTCATTCCGGGGCGCGCCACTTGGCGCGAGCCCGGAATCCATCTTGCCCCAACGCTCGTGGATGAATGGATTCCGGGCTCGCGCTTCGCGCGCCCCGGAATGACTGCAGAAAGGGCCCCGCCTTGTCGCACGGAATTCGCGCGGCGGCAGGCTCGCCCCTCAATTCTGCAGCCTCACCCCGACCATCACCACCGTCCCCTGCGAGCTCGAGCCCGCCTGGTTCGAATCCAGGATGTCATGCCGCAGCGTGCCCTTGACCCAGATGTTGCGGTTGAGCTTGTAGATCAGGTTGCTTTCGAACGAGTAGGTCTTGTCGTTGCGGTTCTGGCCCTGGTAGTCGAGCGTGCCGTAGGTGAACTTGCCGACGGCGGTGAGCCAGCGGCGGAAGTCGTGGTCGACTTCGGCCGAATAGGTGCGCACCAGGACGCCTGAGGAGCCGGGGATGGTGGTCTCGGCGATCTGTGTGTCGGTGAAGAATTTCACCGTGGTGAGGCCGCTCGCGTTCCAGATCAGCGAGCCCGAGGTCAAGAACCCTGCAAGCTGGCTGAGGCGCGGATCGGTATAGTTGCGGGCGGAATAGCCGACCGAGATTTCGCCGGTGAGGATGCGCGAGAACTCGAAGGACGAGCCGACCTTGGCGTAGCCGCCGTTCGAATCGCGGAAGTAGCCGTTGCGGTCGGCGGCCAAATCGTGGACGCGGGTGTCGCCCTGGATCTCGACGAACGGCTTCAGGCCGGGCTTGAGGTCGTAAGAGAAGCGTCC
The DNA here is from genome assembly GCF_023006515.1 of Bradyrhizobium sp. PRIMUS42. NCBI lineage: Bacteria > Pseudomonadati > Pseudomonadota > Alphaproteobacteria > Hyphomicrobiales > Nitrobacteraceae > Bradyrhizobium > Bradyrhizobium sp. PRIMUS42. Next base: position 616 of record NZ_JALBGZ010000870.1, on the reverse strand, counting down.
GATGCCGCCATACTGGTTGAAGTCGCGATCGTTGTTGCTGAACGTCGACCCGTCGGTGAGCTTGGAGTCCGTGTAGGCGGTGCGATCGACGGTGGCGCCGGCGGCGACCTGGAAGCGATTGAAGGTCTGATCGAAGCCGACGGTGGTGCCGTAAGCGGCGTAGACGGGATATTTCTGCAGGCCGGCCTGCACGTTCGGGCTGCCGGGATTGTCAGTGGCGAGCCGCAGGCGCAGCTGCGAGGTCAGCTTGAGATCGCGGTCGACGTCGATGCGGCCATCGACATGTCCGTTGAAATCCGGGCGGTCGATCTCGACCGGCGATGGCGAGGCAAAACCGCCGATCGTTGCCGGCATGTTGTTGGTGTAACCGGAGAACGAGCCGCGCAGGTCAGCGACCAGCGCGTGGCGCTCCCAGTCGGACATCACCACGAGATCGGGCGCGACGACGTAGACCGGCGATCCCACCGGCTTGTTCAGACGCGCAGGATTGGTGTCGTAGCCAGCGGAGAGCTCGAGCCCGCCCTTGATCAGGAAGCTGCCGGCATAGTCGCCGACGGCTCCGAAGGCATCGTCATCCGCCTTGAGGCGGCGGCGCTGCGGCTGGCCGGGCACGGTG
>NZ_JALBGZ010000086.1:0-13639 GCF_023006515.1 Bradyrhizobium sp. PRIMUS42 | reverse complement strand
CCGCTGCAGGAGCTCTTTCGCCAGTGAGGCGCCGCTCGGCTGCACGCCCACCAGCGTGATACCCGCGACGGCGAAGGCCGGGACGCCCAACGGCAAGGCGCGTGCGACACCCCGGAGCCCAGTGATGCGATCATGGCCCAGGCCGACGTAGATGGGCCCGGCAGCCATCTATGTGACCTGGTTCGGAGAAAAGCCAGCAGCCGAAGCTTCCGCTTCATTGTGAGCGCTCCGCTGGCGAGGAGAATCCCGATCCTCGACTAGGTAATCACCCGATATTCCAGTCCCGGCGCAAGGCGCATGGTGCAACCGGTGGGCAAGTCGATCGACCGGGACGCAACGCTCGCTCGTGTCGCGAGGTCTTCACATGACTGAGACGTCGTCAATCCAAAAGCTCTCGCTGTTCGCGTTGACCGCGATGGTGGTCGGCTCGATGGTCGGCTCGGGCATTTTTTCACTGCCGAGAACTTTCGGTATCGCCACCGGACCGTTCGGGGCCATCTTCGCCTGGTGCATCGCAGGCGGCGGCATGTACACCCTCGCGCGGGTGTTCCAGGCGCTGGCGGAACGAAAGCCCGAGCTCGATGCCGGCGTCTATGCCTATGCGAAGGAGGGGTTTGGCGACTATCCCGGCTTCCTGTCGGCTTTCGGATACTGGATCGGCAGCTGCATCGGCAACGTCTCCTATTGGGTGCTGATCAAGTCGACGCTGGGCGCTTTCTTTCCGGTCTTTGGCGATGGGAACACCGTGATCGCGATTGTCGTCGCCTCGATCGGAATCTGGCTGTTCCACTTCATGATCCTGCGCGGTGTGCAGCAGGCGGCCGCGATCAACACGATCGTGACGATCGCGAAGATCGTCCCGATCCTGGTCTTCATCGTCATCCTGATCGTCGGGTTCAAGGCAGACCTGTTTCGAGCGAATTTCGGGGGCGGTGAGGGCATGCCGGACAAGGGTTTGTTCGAGCAGATTCGCGCGACCATGCTGGTCACCGTGTTCGTCTTTCTCGGCATCGAGGGTGCCAGCGTCTATTCGCGCTACGCCAAGGAACGCGCGCATGTCGGCGCTGCGACCATTCTGGGATTTGCGGTCGTGACGAGCCTGATGGTGCTCGTGACCATGCTGCCCTATGCCGTGCTTCCCCGCGCCGAGATCGCCGGCATGCGGCAGCCGTCGATGGCGACGGTGCTGGAAGCTGTCGTCGGACATTGGGGCGCGATCTTCGTCAGTGTCGGGCTTCTGGTTTCGGTGTTGGGGGCCTATCTCGCCTGGTCGCTGATCTGCGCCGAGGTGCTCTCCGCCGCCGGCCGGACCAGGGACATGCCGGCCCTGTTCGGCACGGAAAATGCGAACAAGGTGCCGGCTGCGGCGCTTTGGCTTACCAACGTGATCGTTCAGCTCTTCGTCATCAGCACCTATTGGTCGCAGGATGCGTTCGCGTTGATGCTCAATCTGACGAGCGTGATGTCGCTGATTCCGTTCTTCCTCGTCGCAGCCTATGGGCTTCAGCTGAGCAGGCGGGGCGAGACCTATGAGAAGAGCGGCCGCGCCAGAACGCGCGACATGGTCTTCGCCGGCATCGCCGTCATCTACACGCTATTCCTGATCTACGCCGCCGGAATGAAGTTCCTGCTGCTGTCCTTGATCCTCTATGCGCCCGGTACGGCACTCTACTTCTGGGCGCGTCTGGAACAGAAGGCGAGGGTCTTTACCGCCGTCGAGTGGGTCATCTTCATCGCCGCCGCCGTCGGCGCCGCCGTCGGGATCCACGGCTTGGCCACCGGCTACATCACCATCTAGGCAAGGCAACTCCCGGGAGAATTCCCATGGCAAAGCAGGCATCGGACAGCTCGGTTTCCTTCGGGGTCCATTCGGAGGTCGGTCAGCTCCGGAAGGTGATGGTCTGCTCACCCGGCCGCGCCCATCAGCGCCTCACGCCGTCCAATTGCGACACCCTGCTGTTCGACGACGTGCTGTGGGTCGAAAATGCCAAGCGCGATCATTTCGACTTCGTGCAGAAGATGCGCGACCGCGGCATCGAAGTCGTCGAGATGCACAATCTGTTGGCGGAGACGGTCGCGATCCCCGAGGCGCGGAAGTGGATTCTCGACAACCAGGTGGTTCCCGATCAGGTCGGCCTCGGCCTCGTTGATGAGCTGCGGGGCTACCTGGAAAGCCTCAAGCCGCGCGACCTGGCCGAAACGCTGATTGGGGGCGTTTCGACCCATGACTTCCCGGACGCCCATGGCGGCGAGATGCTCAAGCTCGTCCGCGAAGCCGCCGGGATGACCGAGTATCTGCTGCCGCCGCTTCCCAACACGCTGTATACGCGGGACACGACCTGCTGGATCTACGGCGGGGTCACGCTGAACTCGCTCTACTGGCCGGCGCGGCACGAAGAGCCGATCCTTGCGACAGCCATCTACATGTTCCATCCCGATTTCGCCGGCAAGGTCAATGTCTGGTGGGGCGATCCGACACGGGACCACGGTCTTGCGACGCTGGAAGGCGGCGACGTGATGCCGATCGGCAAGGGCAACGTGCTGATCGGGTTGAGCGAGCGCACCTCGCGGCAGGCGATCAGCCAAGTCGCCGCGGCGTTGTTCAAGAAGAAGGCGGCGGAGCGCGTGATCGTGGCTGCGATGCCGAAGCTCCGTGCCGCGATGCATCTCGATACCGTCTTCACGTTCGCGGACAGGGATTGCGTTCTGCTGTATCCCGACATCGTCAACAACGTCGCGGCCTTTTCCTACCGGCCAGCCGACAATTCGGCCGGCCTCGAGCTGCGCAGGGATGAAAAGCCGTTCGTGGACGTCGTGGCCGAAGCCCTTGGCCTGAAGAAACTGCGTGTGATCGAGACCGGAGGCAACGCCTATATGCGTGAGCGCACACAGTGGGACAGCGGCGCCAATCTGGTTTGCGCCTCCCCGGGCGTAGTGTTCGCCTATGACCGCAATACCTACACCAACACCTTGCTGCGCAAGGAAGGGATCGAGGTGGTCACCATCGTCGGGGCAGAGCTCGGGCGGGGCCGGGGAGGCGGTCATTGCATGACCTGCCCGATCACCAGGGATCCGGCGGACTACTAGACCATGCGGATCGACTGGTTGGGTTGGGTCCATCGATTCAATCACTGATTTTGAATCGTACCACTAACACGCCAAAATCGTCGCCCAGGCTAAGACGATTCCTGGTGCACGCAAAAGCCATCGAGGAGCACCATGCGCGGGTCGAGAGCTCTTTTGTCGGTCTTGGGGTTGTTGGGAGCCGGCACTGCTTGGGCAGCGGACGTTGATTCCACCGAGCTGAAGGCGAGCAGCCCCGTACCGTATTACTCCGCTCCGTCCTGGAGTGTCGTCGGCTCCGTCACGTCGAACTTTACCGATAATGCCTTGTTCAGCCGCGACAATCGCAAGTCGGATTTCTTTTATGAGCCCGACGTAAGCGTCAGGCTGGACGGGAACCTCACAGATGACCTGTCGTACCGGCTCTATGCACGCGCACAATATGACGCCTTTGCGAGAGAGAAGGACGGCAATGCCGCAGTGGCGCGGATGGGAGCACGCCTGACGGAGAATTGGGACGGCTGGCGCTTCTCCGCCATCTACGAGCACCGATACGATTTCGACGGCGTCTATCGCGATCTCGCTTTCACCTCAGACGACGTGATGGGCTCGGTGGCGCGCGACTTTCGCGTGAACAATGTGACATTCTCGCCGCTGTTGCTGTTGACCTACCGGTTTTCCGACCTTGCGGAAGCTCGCCGCTGGCGCTTCGATGCCTTGCTCGGCATTGAGGTCAAGCTCGATCCGCAATGGTCGATCGTGAGCACGCCGTTGTTCGAAGCGTTCTGGTTCACCGACGGGCTGAACAGGGGACGACAGGATCAAATCTACTCCGCGGATATCGGCCTGAAGTATAATTTTGCCAGCAACGTTTCGCTTACGACGAGTGTGCTGTACGAGGCACGAGAATCGAACGTCATGGTGCGGCGCTACAGGGATCTCAGGATTGGTCCCCGGCTTGACTTTGCCTTTTGAGAGGTCTGCAAGATGATGTTGAGGCGTGCTTGGGTGCTGTTCGGGGTCATTGTCGGTTTGTCGGCAGCATCCGCCGCAGCCGCGGACCCGCGCGACTCTGCCGACCGGAGCCAGCGTCTCGATACCGACGCACTCAGGGACGATGCCGGCACACAGCGGCTACGGGTGCCGTCTCATCCGCTGGTGATCGCGCCGCCTCAACAGGCAGCCCGAAACGCGAAGAAAGGAAAGAAGAACAAGTCGAACACGAGCGGCGATATGAGCCGCTAGCACATCGCGTCCCAGCCATGGTGCGATTGCCGCGACGCAATCGTGAAAGCTATTTGCTGCGCTTGAGTATCTGTTGCACCATATTTGAATTGCAGCGGGATAATCTGGCAAAAACTGCACATCCGATCCCTCCCGATGTCGCCTCCACCGATGCAAGATTTTATTCCGTCAGCAATACTACTTGGTGGTGTGGGCAACCTGACGGTGTATAATCTGCTGACCCCAAGGGCGCGCGTCTCCTGATCCGTTGATGGATACTCTCGCCGGCGGGGCAGGGAGGAGACGCTCGATCTTTAGCCTCAATATATTGAGCTTCAAATATGTTGAGCTTCAACGTCGGGCGTCACCGGTGAATAGTGAGTGCGTCCCGTGAAATTACATAGCTCGCCCGCCTGCGAGTCGAGTGGAACCAGGGTCAGAGGGTGGTTGCGACTTGGCTCGGTAGAAACCTGCGAACGCCTTTACTGGGTCTTCTCGCCCGATCTCCTCTTTGCAGTACGCCCTTCGTTTGGAGTGCACTTCGTGTATGAGGGGATCAATCCGGCGTTCGAGCTTCTTCTCGGCGTCTCGTCGGAAGACATCCGGGAGATGGACGTTTCCCACTGTCTCGGCAGGGACGACGCCAGAGCCGTCAGCGAAGCTCTCCGCGCGTGCCTCGCAGAAGGAACGGAGGTCAGGATTCGCCACCGCCTTGCATTTGGCGGCCAACCCCAGAACATGGAAACGACCATCGTTCCGATCATGGACACCGTGGCCAGTGGTGCGGTCCGGTTGATCGGCAGCCATCGCGTCGCGCGCAATGGACTTTTCGAAAACGACGTTGAACGATCGGATGCCGCGCAGGCGAGCGTCAATTTGCTCTCCATTCAGGAGGATATCCAGCAGCGGATCGCGTCCGATCTGCATGACTCGACGTGTCAGCACCTGATTGCCGCGAGTCTCGGTCTGATGCGGATGCGGCGGAGCATGGGCGATCCCGTCGGGGCCGAGCGCCTCTGCGATGAGATCGACGCGTCGATCGATGAGGCGCTCAGGGAAATCCGCGCTTTTGCCTACCTGCTGCACCCGCAGAATCTGACAGCCGAAGGGCTCAAGGCCACGATCGAGCACTATGCCGATGGATTCGCGGCGCGCACGTCGTTGCGGGTCACAACCAGGATCCTGGCCGGCGTCGATCGATTGCCCTACGAGAAGCAGCGCTCATTGCTTCGGGTTGTTCAGGAAGCTCTCACGAACGTATTCCGCCATGCAAAGGCAACGGAGGTGAGCATCGTCATTGACGGGACCGGCCGCCATTTTCGGCTGACCGTCAGCGACAACGGGCGCGGGCTTCAGGCCGGCCGCGCGAACCAGGCGATATCGACCGGCGTTGGAATTCCAGCCATGAGAGCAAGACTTGAGCAGATCGGAGGTTCGCTGGAGATCCGCTCCGATCCGGCAACGCATCGTTCCGGCACGGTTCTGTGCGCAGTCTTTCCGCATGCCTTGGTCACGAACAAGCGAAACCGGCGAAAGGACGCCACTGTCATGGGAGTCCCCGCAGGCGCCCACTGAGGGAAGAAAAACACTGATCACCGGCGGTAGGTGGAACGAGTTCGTTTCGGCCCCAGCCGCCGAGTAGAGACACTGGAGTGCTCGCCATGAAGCGTTTTCTCATCGCTGATGACCACGAGGCGGTACGGTCGGGCTTGCGGGCGGTGCTCGAACAACGAGCGGACTGGGAAGTGGTCGCCGAGGCGAACGATGGCGGAAAGGCGCTCACAGCGGCGATCGAAAGCCGACCTCACGTGGCCATCGTCGATTTTTCCATGCCGCGGATGACCGGACTGGAGGTCGCGCGGCGGATCAGGGAATATCCGCTGCAGACCGAGGTCCTGATTTTCACGGTGCACAACTCCGGTTTACTCGCCCAGCAGGCATTTGAGGCCGGTGCGCGCGCCTTCCTGGTGAAATCGGACGCAAACAGATTGCTGATGGCGGCCGTCGACTCTCTTCTGGCGCACAAGCGGTTCTGTAGCGAAAAGTGCCGGAACGAACTGAACGGCGGATCTGGCAGCAATGCAGACAGGCACCCGGGCCTCACTCCGCGCGAGCAACTCGTCGTCAAACTGGTTGCCGAAGGCTACAGCAATAAGGGCATCAGTGCGATCCTCAACCTCAGCGTCAAGACCACTGAGGCTCATCGGGCCGCCGCGATGCGCAAGCTGGACGTGAGTTCGACTGCGGGCCTGGTCCGATACGCCGTCCGCGCGCAGCTGGTCGAGGCGTGACAATTCCTTGCTGGGGGGTGGTGGTCGCGGCCGCGTCGGTACATTCGCCCGGCCATCTCGGGGTTTTGCAGGATAATGCTCTGGCCCGCGATCGGTATCATCGCTCGACTGTTCTGCTGCCGATTATCTCCGCCGATTGCGGTCGGATAGGAGAACGATGCCGTGAAGCGCATCTTGATTGCGGATGATCATGAAGTCGTGCGTTCAGGGCTGCGCGCGATCGTCGACACGCGCTCCGACTGGATCGTTGTCGGCGAAGCAACGAATGGCGAGCAGGCCGTCGCATTGGCTTTGGAGACGAAGCCGGACGTCGTGATCGTCGACTATTCGATGCCCCTCATGAATGGGCTGGAGGTCAGCCGCCGATTGAAGTCACTTCACCTGCGCAGTGAAATTCTGATTCTGACGATGCATGAAAACGAAGAGCTGCTGACCGAGGCCATTCTGGCGGGTGTCCGCGGCTTCTTGTTCAAATCGGATGCGAGGAAACACCTGCTGTCCGCCGTCGAAGCGCTGCTGGATCGCAGACCTTATTTCACCAGCGTGTTGCTGGAGAAATTGCTCCGCGACTACCAGCTCAACAAGCTGAACAAGTCGGATATGCTGCTCACCTCGCGCGAGCAGAGCGTGGTCCAATTGATCGCGGAAGGACATACCAACAGGTCCATAAGCGTCATTCTGCAGTTGAGCGTGAAGACCGTCGAGACCCATCGCGCTTCGGCGATGCGCAAGCTGGGGATGTCGTCGACCGCTGAACTGGTCCGTTACGCCATTCGAAAGAAACTGGTGGCGCCCTGAGAGACCGCCGGCCGAACAACGGAACGATTGTAGGCCCGTGTCGCTTATGCCACGGCCGGTGGTGTCGGTATTTATCCCTTATCGCCCTAGGCTGAATTCGGGAGTGTCCTGGTTCCGCAATGCTGCGAGACTTGTCAGCCCCCGCAACAAGGAGGTTCGCATGAAGAGGAGTGCACCTGTTGTTCTTGCAGTCGTCCTGTCGGCAGTTGCCGTAAGCATCGCGCATGCCGACCGGCCGGGGGCTGACTGGATGCCCATTCAGCAAGTCATCGACAAGGTTCTCAAGTCGGGCTTTACGCTCGTCAGCAAAATAGAAGCCGATGACGGCCGTTGGGAAGGCGAAGGCATCAAGGATGGTCAGAAGATGAAGTTTCACGCCGATCCCAAGACGGGCGAGATCATATCCGCGAGGCCTGATCGCTAGCGGAGGTTCCCCCACTGTCGCAGGCGGTATTGCCGGCGCACAAGCGAAGTCAGGCGCTCGATGCCGGAGCGCCACATTCCGCCATGCGATCTACTCAGGGCGGGGGAGAGGGACGTCAACGGCCCGGTTCATCAAATCGCGCAGATCGGCGGCTTCCCGTTCGCCCATGGCTTCTTCGAAGGCTGTCTGCGCGCGCCGCCATGCAGCCAAGGCTCGGGCGTGCTTCCGATGTCCCTGTTTTGTAACGGTGACGATGCGCTCCCGCCGGTCATTCTCGCCGACTGAAATCTCAACGAAACCGTCACGCTCGAGCGGTCTCAGGTTATGGCCCGTGGTCGCACGATCCATCGACATCAGCTTGGCGAGCCGGGCCATGGTCATCGGCCCTGAGGTCACGAGATAACTCAACAGACTATATTGCGTCGATTTGAGCCCGCTCGGGGCTAACGCGAGATCATAGTACCGGGAGAGACGCCTGGCTGCGCGGCGGACTTGATTGCAGTTACAGCGCGCTGGGTCATCGACCAGATCGGATGATTTTGCTGCTGCTCTCGGCATCAATACCCTCTCAAACCCAAGATATCACACGGCTTCCGTTTGTTGTCGATAGTCCCAAACCGCGCGCGAGGAAGCGTGACGGCTCAGGCTCCGATGCCTGCGCTCCCACAGCGCACACAGGGTCAAATAAGTTCATTAATAGAATTTACGTATTACGTCAGCGCCGCGATTTGCTTCCGCACGCGGCGTTCGCTGAAAGTTCGCTCCGAGCAGATCGAGCGTCTCTACGCCAAAGAACCGGGCCGCGATGTGGTCTTGGTGTAAGAGCGTATTCAGCGTCGCGGCAGCGTGGCGTGCGCTGCCGTCTCAAGCGGCGCGCGAGCGCGTCTTTGTCTTCCGGACCTCCGGTGCGCTTTTCTCCGGGAGGCCGCGGGCGCCCGGCCCCGGGTGAGTATGAACCTCCTTGGCCGACAGCGGCTCGCCGCATTCGGCGCACACCATGACCGGATCGAAGTCCTTTCCGCATTTGCGATGCTGGTGCAGCAAGGGGCGGCCGCGCTCGTCGACCATATGAGTATCACCCCAATGCACGATCGCCATCATGATCGGATAGAGGTCGAGGCCTTTCTGAGTCAGGATATATTCGTGGCGCTTGGGCGATTCCTGGTAGGGAATGCGGCGCAGGATGCCTTGCCGAACCAGTTTTTTCAGCCGTTCGGCGAGCAAGTGTCGTGTGATTCCCAGCGCCGACTGAAACCCCTCGAAGCGGCGCGTGCGCAGGAAGCATTCGCGCAGGATCAAAAGCGTCCAGCGATCACCGATCACGCCGATGGTTCGGGCCATCGAACACGGCTCTTCCTCGAGTTCTTTCCACTTCATCCGTACGCTCCAGTCGTGCCGGCATGGGCCGTTCCGAAGTTTCGCGGAGGCCGGGCGCGGTCCGTTCCATTCTAGATAGGCACTAAATTCCAAACAATCCCCTTCCAGGCATGGGAAACCAGCCATAGTGCCGGTACATTTGACAGTTCTATTTTAGAACTATATGGTGAATGAAACGAGGGCTGGCGGGTGGATCGCCAGTGCCTGCCATGCGATCTCCGGGAGAAGCCGCGATGACCTTGAAAGTTGAATTCCAGTTCGATTTCGGTAGCCCGAACGCCTATCTGGCGGAAGTGGCCATTCCGGGCATTGAGCAGCGGACCGGCGTGAAATTCACCTACGTCCCGGTTCTGCTTGGCGGAATTTACAAGGCGACCGGCAACATGTCGCCGTTCGAATCGCTTCACGGAATCAAGAACAAGCCGGAATACCAGGCGCTGGAGATCCAGCGGTTTATCCGACGCCACAACATCACGAAATTTCGCCAGAATCCCTTCTTTCCGGTCAACACGCTGATGCTGATGCGCGGTGCTGTCGCCGCCCAGTTCGAGGGCGTGTTCGAGTCCTATTTTCGCGCCGCCTATCATCACATGTGGGAAGAGCCGAAGAAAATGGACGATCTCGAAATCTTCCGCAGCGCGTTTGTTTCCTCGGGCATCGATATCGATCGGCTGATGGCGCGTGCACAGCAGGATGACGTCAAGAAGCGGCTGATTGATCTGACCACCGACGCCGTCAGCCGAGGAGCATTCGGCTCTCCGACCTTTTTCGTCGGAAGGGAAATGTTCTTCGGCAAGGACCAGATCCGCGATGTCGAGGAGTCCATCGTCGAGCAAACGAGACAACCTGTTTCCAAGACGGCCTGACGGCGCCGACTGTCCGGGTTGAATGGCGAAAGCCATTTTCGGACCCGGAACAGAGGTAAAATCAGGGAGACTGCCTATGCCCGGCCCACTTCACGGCGTTCGCGTGCTCGATCTGACCCCGGAATTTCGGCGTGCCGTTGTTCGGCCGTCGGAGCGGAGGCGATCATGCCTGGCGTTGTCCTTCGTAGAGCCTGTCTGAACTCACGAACGCGCACTTCCCGGCTTGGAGGCCCCACGAGCGAGGCGGGATCGCCTCGCTTCCGTTGCCTTCCCAGTGCCGCTGGCTACGCGGCCATGCGCAACAGATCGACGATGTCGGCTTCGTCCTTGAAGGGGCGCGGGTTGGCCTTTACGAAGCGATGATTGATCGCGATCTTGCTGATCTGATCGAACTTGTCTTCACCGATGCCGACCTCGGCGAGCCGCCCGGGCAGTCCAAGTCTCCTGGTGAATTCCGCAAAGGCATCTGCGGCTTCGCCACCCGGAGCGCCCAGAGCCGCCGCCAGACGCTTCTGCGCCTCCTCGGTGACTGGCTTGTTGTAACGAAGAAGGCTCGGCATGGTGACGGGTGTGCAATAATAGTGGGGAACGTCGAACGTCCCGCCAAGCACGTGGCCAATGCCGTGACTTGCGCCCATGGGAACGCGGGCCTGCAGCCCGTACGACGCGAGCCTTGAGCCATATTGCGACAATCGGCGTGCCTCGAGATCGTCGGGTTGTCGCAAGGTCTGGAGCATTCCCTCACGCAGCGTGCGGATGCCCGCCAGGACGACTTCGTCAGCCAAGGGAGTGCCGAGCGGCGAGCACAATGCTTCGATGCCGTGATCCATCGAGCGTGTGCCCGATCCCATCCAGAGCTTTGTCGGCGTATGAAGCGTGAGGGCGGGGTCGAGAATGATCGCCACCGGCATCATCTGGGGGTGAAAGAAGATCTGCTTCAGCTTCTGGCTCATCGGTGACGAGCGCTGCGGCATTGTATTCCCCGCCATTCAGCGTCGACGGCACCGCGACCTGCCGGACTGCCGGCGAGCGGAAGGGCGATTGGCTCACGCCCGGCCCCATCGGAAAGGGATCGAAGCCAGCTTCATCGCGAATATCGTGCTCCATCGCCATGATGACGATCTTGGCCAGATCGACCGCGGACCCTCCGCCGACAGCCACGACGAGATCGGCTTGCGCCTTCTTTGCGTGACGAGCGACTTCGGCAGCCTGCTTGCGGGTCGTGTGCTGCGCAATTCCGTCGAAGGTCGCGGCATGCTTGTCGCCGAGCGCGCGCCGGATTTTCTCGATCTCGTCGGTCTTGGAGTTCAGGGTTCGGCTGGCGATGAGGAAGACGCGCTTTGCGCCAAGTCTCTCGGCCTCTTCGCGGATAGCTTCAGAGGCGAGTTTGCCATAGATGACACGGTCAATTGCCGGAAAATTATGTACACCGGTTTTGCGTATTCTGTCCTCCCACCAGATGCCCGACAGCCAGGCGTTATATTATGTAAGTTCGCGTCGGTATCTCAGCACGTTGGAGCTCTGCAACGTGCTGAGAGTTAAATCGCGACTGTCGCCTTCGCCGGATGAGTGGCGTTCGCTGTCGCTGATGCGGTCATTCTGCCGCCAGTATCAAGCGAGCCAGCTCCGATGGATGCTCGACGGCCGAGAAGTGGCCGGTATTCTTGAGTGTCAGCATCTGCGCGGCAGGAATGAGCGCGCGTGTGCGTTCGCGCTCGTTTGGACGAGACCAATCGCTATCGCCATAAATGAGCGTCACGGGCGCTGAGATCTGCCGATAGTAATCACGGGCCTTGCTCCAGGATTGCCAGCCTGCCAGCACCTTGCGTGCGACCCGCTTGTATCCCGGGCGGCGGGCAACTTCATCGAACTCAGTAAGCAGATCCGCCGGCAGTTTGCCGGGGTCGTGATATCCGCCACTCATGATCTTGCCGAGGACGAGCTTGTTTTCGAGCGATGCATTGATCGCGCCGAGCACCGGGACCTGCAAGCTTCCGATGATGAAATTCGCGAACCAGTTGCCGCGTCGAATGCCGTCGCCGTAGCGGGTCTCATAGTCATAGGAGTTGACCGCAAAGACCCGTTTCACCCGCTGCGGAAGCGATGCCGCCACCGTGAGGGCCAATGCGCCGCCGATCGACTCGCCGACGATCGTGAGGTCCGAGAGATTGAGCTCCTCGATGAAGCCAATGACGGCTCGCCTGAAGTAGGGCTCGTCGAAGCTCGCGCCTGCATCGATTGGTGAGTGGCCGTGGCCCGGGAGGTCAATGGCGTACACCGTGTGCGATCTGGCGAGGAGGGGCGCAAGAGCGCGGAAATATTCGAGCTGCGTCCGGATCGTATGTATGAGGAGCAGCGGAGGCCCGCTGCCGGTCTTTTGAAAACGTATGCTTAGCTTGTTCGATATCTTCAGCAAACTTGGTTTGGCTTCGGTCATGCTGAGCATGAGATCTCTCCGTGCTTTGAGGGGCGCTTTCAAGCGGCAGCGGCGTCGCGAACCTGTTCGGCTGCGGCATCCAGAACGGCCTGAGCCAGATCGGGGTCGTTGACGGCGCGCGACAGCGTCACCGCGCCGACCATCGTCGCGAGAATGGCCATGGCCTTGCCCCGCGAGGCTTCATCGCCGGTCCCGGCGATGAGGCCGCCGAGCACGTCGAGATGCGCTTTGATTCCCGCTTCGAATTCCGCCTTCACCTCGGGGCCTTGACGCGCGGCATCCGAGCCGAGCGCCACGATCGGGCAACCGTCCATCTTTTCTCCGCGATGGTCGCCGCTGAAGTAAAACCCGATCACGGCGCCAAGCGGATCATCGGGATTCTGAGTGGCCGCATCCGACCATCGGCCGGACGCGCTCTCCAATGCGCGCCGGGACGCCTCGACCGCCAAATCCACTTTGGACGCGAATTGCTTGTAGAAGGCGCCTTGGGTTAACCCGGCCCCCTCCATCAGATCCTTGAGCCCGATGCCGTCAAAGCCGCGCTCCCTGAAGAGGCGACTGGCCACATCGATCACGGTTTGGCGGTTTTCCGCGGCCTGAGCGCGACTGACACGCATTAGCACCCTCCATATTTAGATTGCATTCGAACTCTATTACGGCAAATAGAAGCCGAACGCAATCTATCAAGAGGCGGAAGGCGAAATACTAGGATGGAACCGCTCCGGCCACCCCTTTTTACGCCTTCCTAGGGACAAAATTACATTCTTGTTGCCTCCCTCTCGTTTTAGATTTCATTCGACATCTAACTGGAATATAGAGTTCGTATGAAATCTAATTCGGGAGACTGACAATGAAGATGCGGGGTTTTGCGATTTTGGCCGGTATTCTGGTCCCGGCGGGGGTGGCGACCTTCGTTGCTCTTGCGATTCCCTCCCATGAAGCCTCGGCGGTCAGCGACCCCCGGCAGGAGCCCCCGATGGTCCGTCTGGTCACGGCCTCGCGGGTCAGCGGATCCGAGCGCGGTTTCACCGGGACCATCGGCGCGCGAGTGGAAAGCAATCTCGGTTTCCGCGTCGCCGGCAAGATCGTCGAGCGACTGGTGAACGTCGGTGAGCAGGTCAAATCCGGTCAGCCGCTGATGCGGATTGACGAAACCGAC
>NZ_JALBGZ010000869.1:0-2353 GCF_023006515.1 Bradyrhizobium sp. PRIMUS42 | reverse complement strand
CAGCGCGCGCTGGTGTGGCTGGTCGGCGCCTCCGGCGCGGTCGTCTTCATCGAGCCGAGCCCCTACGAGATCATGACGCTGCTCGCGGCGGTGATATTCTTCGCCACCGGCCTGCGCTTGCGGCTCGCGCTGATGCCGCTGGTTGCCCTGCTGGTCCTGCTCAATGTCGGCTACACGATCAGCGCGATCCCGCTGTTCGACAAGTCCGAGGTGGTGAGCTGGATCGCGACCTCCTGGTACATGGCGGTGACCGTGGTGTTCTTCGCCATGGTCATGTCCGAGGATACACTGGCCCGGCTCGACATGCTCCGCCGCGGCCTCGTGATCGGCGCGATGGTCGCCTCGGTGCTGGCGGTCGCCGGCTATTTCCACCTGGTTCCCGGCGGCAACGACCTCCTCACGCTCTACGGGCGCGCGCGCGGTACGTTCAAGGACCCGAACGTGCTCGGCGCCTTCCTGATCCTGCCGGCGCTGTTTGCGCTCCAGAGCGTGGTTTCGGACAAGCTCGGCAAGGCGTTCCGCAACGTCTTCGCCTTCGGCATCATGTCGCTGGCGATCCTGCTCGCCTTCTCGCGCGCGGCCTGGGGCGGGCTGGTGCTGACCTCCGCCTTCATGCTGGCGCTGATGGTGCTGACCAGCCGCACCAACGCGCAGCGCTCGCGCATCATCATCATGGCGATCGTCGCCGCGGTGCTGGGGCTGGCGCTGATCGCGGTGCTGCTGTCGTTCGATTCCACCGCCGAGATGTTCAAGCAGCGCGCGAGCTTCGACCAGAGCTACGACGAAGGCCGCTTCGGCCGCTTCGGCCGGCACATCCTCGGCGCGGAAATGGCGCTCGATCTGCCGTTTGGCATTGGTCCCTTGCAATTCCACCGGTTCTTCCCCGAGGACACCCACAACTCCTACCTCAATGCCTTCATGTCCGGCGGCTGGCTGGCCGGCGTGTGCTATCCCGCGCTGGTCTTCACCACCGTCATCATGGGCTTCCGGCACGTCTTCGTCCGTGTGCCCTGGCAGCGTGCTTATCTCGCCGTGTTCGCCGCGTTCGTCGGCACCGTCGGCGAAAGCTTCGTGATCGACACCGACCACTGGCGCCACTTCTGGATGATGCTGGGCGTGATGTGGGGCATGATCGCGGCCGCACAGATCTACAAGATCAGGGCTGGCGAGGACGCGTCTTCAGCTTGAGAGCGGGACGCTTCTCCGGCGGCGTGTCGAGCAGGCCCTTCAGTGCCTCCGTCGCCGCGAGCACGCCCTTGTAGCCCTCATTCGCGAAACGCAGCAGCAGCCGCAGTTCCTCGTCGGAATAGCCAACGAAGACCTTCTCCATCGCCTGCTGCATCGGCACGTAAAACTGGCCGATCCTCATGGCCGCCTCCGGCACGACCGCGATGAAAACCTTGCGGCGGTCTTTCTCGTCGCGTTCACGGCGGACCAGGCCGGCCTTTTCGAGCCGGTCGACCACGCCGGTGATGGCGCCCGTCGTAAGGCCCGTGACCTCGGCGAGCCTCCCTGCGGTGACGCGGCCCTCGAGATACAGGATGTCCATGCATTCGAGGTCGGAGTTGGCAATTCCGGCAACGTTGGCAACGGTTTGCCCGTAGAGCACGCCCTGCGCGGACGACCTGCGCATCGCCTCCTCGAGCTCCTGCAACAGCGCCGTACGCGCCTTCGTCCTTGACAAGGTCGGCCTCATATCTTAGGCGATATATATCTTAGTCACTAAGAGATTTAGCGACCGTAATTTCTCCTAGCACCACGGAAACGTCCGGAGCAAGCCCATGTCCTATCGTCCCCGCAAGGCGCTGATCATCGGCGCCGGCATTGCCGGACCCGTGGCCGCGATCCTGCTGCGCCGCGCCGGCATCGAGTCCGCGATCTACGAGGCCTGGCCCTACTCCAAGGGCATCGGCGGCGGGCTTCAGATCGCTCCGAACGGCATGCATGTGATGGACGAGATCGGGCTGGCGAACGAGTTGATCAGCTGCGGCTCGGTTGCGGAGTCCTTCGACTTCTATTCGCAAGGCGGCGAACGGCTCGGCTCGATCAACCGCGACATGGCGCGGCGCTTCGGCCAGCCGGCGGTCAACATGTCCCGCGCCACGCTGAACGAGATCCTGATCGACAAGGCCTGGTGCGCCTGCGTCTCGCTCTATTTCGAGAAGCGCCTGATCAAGGTCGAGGACCGCGGCGACCAACCGATCATCGCCTATTTCGCCGATGGCACCACCGCCGAGGGCGACTTCCTGATCGGCGCCGACGGCGTGCACTCGGTCGCGCGCCGCCAAGTGGTGCCGGACGGACCGCAGCCGTTCGACACGGGTCTGATCGGCTTCGGCGGCTTCGTCCCGCA
>NZ_JALBGZ010000868.1:0-2357 GCF_023006515.1 Bradyrhizobium sp. PRIMUS42 | reverse complement strand
AGCAGCCTGCGGCTGATCTCGACGCGCGCCGCCTCGGCGTCCGGCGCGGGGATCGAGCCTGCGGCGAGATCACGCTCGATCTCGGCCAACTGGTCCTTGTAAACCGCGACCTCGCTGCCCTGGTCTTGCGCGCGTCCGTTGCGGCCAAGCGGCAAGAGCACGGCGAAAATCGCCGCGACCGTCATCAGCGCGAACACGAACCATAGCGTCATCTGGCAAGCTTCCGGCAGCGCACGAACCGCGCCCATAGGTGGCTTTACACCACGGCCGGACGATGCGGCAATTGACAATTGTCAATTCGGCGCGACCGCACACAGTCCCGAAACGGTGAAAATCCAACGGCTTAGCCGATTTCGAACTCCGCGCTTTGCGCGGCGTCTTCGCCATGCCCGTTGAAGGCCTTCAGGAAGTATGTTCCCGGCTGGACTGCATCCGGCAATCTGATGCGCAGCGCACCGACCGGAACCGGAGATGCAACCCTCGTGATCGTCTCGGACAGTTGCCGACCGCTCGCCTTCTCGACCACCACCACCTTGGCGCCGACCATCAGTCTTTGATACTTGGCAACAATGACGCGGTTCTCAATTTCGATGGAGCTGATAACGGGTTTCATGCGCCCACAAATGGAAGTTCCCCGGACTTGCACGGGAACCGTACGGCGCGCAACCGGCACCGTCAACCACAAATTGTGATCACGAAAATATGCGCTTGGGTCAGCTCGCGCGCGACGATTTGCGCTCGCCGGTCGCTGCGTTCTCCGCGGCCCGGCTCATCAGCGAGGCGTAATCGTCGCCGAACAGCACCTGGCAGAAGCGGATCGCGGCCTGCACCTGCTGTTGCCGATAGGTGCGGACCTTGTGATCGGCGGCGCGCAGCGACTGCACCAATTGCTCGGTCGAGCGCTCGACATATTGCTGAAGGTCGGAATAGGTGCGCAGCGTCACTTCGTTGATCGCAAGCTCGCTCGCATAGTTGCGGCAGGTCGCGACGAAATCGATCAGCGCCGCGGTTTCCTCCACCTCGGTGCCGTCGATCCGCGCCCCCGGCGGAATGTCCTTCTCGGCTCGCTGGCGCAGGATGCGGCGAACGCGGCCGGGAACGCTGTCGATCTCGGATTGCAAGGCATTGGAGATGTCGGCCCGGATCGAGGTCAACTGCTTGCCCCAGGCGGAATCGTTGCGCAGGTCGAGCTCGGTGCGCAGGCCGCGTATGCCGTCGTGCAACGCCTTGAGATTGCCGGCAACGTTGTCGAAATGGCCGCGCTTGATGTCCATGCGCAGGGTGGCGGCAACACAGGACAGATCGTGCAGCGCGATCGTGACGGCGACGCCGTAGGGCGTCGCCGCGACGCGGATCTCGTCGTCGGACGCAGCAATCTTGATGGCGAGGCGAATGATCTGCCACGGGGCGGTCATCCGCTGCACCACGGTCGACAGCGCGAAGGGCAGCATCTGCGGGGTCTGGAGCACCGGAATGTTGAGCGCCGACGTCACCGAGGCGATCTGGGAATCGCCGAAAGCGCGCAGGGTGCGCGGCAGCTTCTCGTTCAGGCTGGCGATGGCCTCCCGGACCTGAAGCAACGCTCCGATCGAATAGAGGTCCTCGATCACGTTGGGCGGGCCGACCCGGGCCAGCGCGCGCGACTTGTCGCCGCCGCCGGGACCCGTCAGCTCGAAAATGGCGTCCGCAGCCACCGCTTGGAGCTTCGAGGCCAGCGCTTCGACCTGCCCTGCACTGTCTGCCGGCATGCGGGCCAGCGCCGCCTCGAATTCCTTCACCTTGTCCGGGGCGCCGTCGCGGCCGAGCCATTGCCAGATCGGATGCAGCGAGGAGCGGCGGATCTGCCCGACCCGGGTCGGGGCGCCCGCCTCGACCAGGAACGGTTCCAACACCTGGAACAGCAGCCGCGACAGATCGTCCGTCCGCGGCGGCACAGCCTCGTCGGCTTCGGTCTTACGGACGATCTTGCGCAACTGATCGAGTACGAGGGTCGCGACAGCCGTGTCCTGGCCGCGCTCCAGCGCGCGCTCGAACTCCCGCATCAGCAGGGCCTGCGCCTGCGGCGGGAGCTGCGCGAGATATTCCCTCAGCCGCTCGATCGATGTCTGGCTCATGCGCCCGGGTAATGCACGGTAAAATGGCGGACATGGGATTGCGTCCGGGCGCGATCATAGGAGGGCCCACTTAAGAAGCCGTTTAGGAAGTCGGACGGAATCCCTCCGGTTGGCTTTGGCCGGGACTTGGCGAAGACGAAAAAGCACGTCGGAACAAGGGATTATACTCCCGGAAGGAGCAGGTCGGCGCGCAGGCCGCCGGTCGGCGCGCCGCCGAGCGAGAGGCTGCCGCCATAGAGCGCG
>NZ_JALBGZ010000867.1:0-2359 GCF_023006515.1 Bradyrhizobium sp. PRIMUS42 | reverse complement strand
AGCCACCTCGCCGGCGTCGGTCTGAAAGCTGCGCGTCGGCTCAGCCGCGCAGCTGACGTGGTAGCGCACCGGCGCCGTGACAGGCCTGGGGAAGCCGTGGTCATCGACGTCGTAGACCAGCAGGCGGCTTCCGGTCGGACGATAGCCGTGCAGGCCGACCAGCAGCTTGCCCTCCAGCTCCGGGAATTTGCCACCGTGATAATAGAGCATCCCAAGCGGCGCACCGTGCGGCGGCAGCAGCGAGAGCGGCGGCTTGTAGAGCGCGCCTGCCGTGCAAAACGATTTGTAGGCACCGGATTGCAGCACGCTCCTGAATTCGGGGCTCGGCGTCGACAAATCGTAGCAATAGGGCCAGCCGTAATGCCTGCCCTGCTCGATCGCGTTGATCTCCTCGTTCGGCTTGAAAATATCAGGCAGGTCGCGGCTGTTCTCGGCCTGCAGGAAAGCGTAGCCGGCATCGGGAAAATTCGGATGCAGCGCCAGCGCCATCGAGTTGCGCAAGCCGCGCGCATAGACGGTGTGCGGCGGATCGGCATCGCCGGGCTTCAGCGCCGGAAAGACGCCGCTCGCAGGCGGCGCGAACAGCCAGATCGATGCCATGGCGGAAGCGCCCTCGGCCGCCGCGCAGGGCTTCGTGATCGGCGCCGGCGTGATGCAGTCGTCGCTGTGCGAGCCGACATTGACGAATAGCTGCCCGTTCCTGTCGAAGACGAACTGCTTGAGCGGATGCGCGCTCTCCTCGATCCGGGAGCCGTCGGGCAGCGCGATCCGGCGCCCGGGCATGTGACGGATGATGGTCTCGACGGTGCCGCGCGGATTGTCGGCGAGCGGATCGAAGCGGAAGATCGTCTCGGCGGTCGAGGCGTAGAGCCTTCCGTCCGGACCGACCGCAAGGCCGAACGGATATTCGATTCCCGCGAGAAGCTCCTTGAACCGCCCGCCCTGGGGCGCCCGCGGATCGAGCAGCAGCAGCCGTCCGTCGGTGTGGCCCCAGCCGCCCATGTCGGCCACCACGAACAGGTCGCGGCCCGGCACCTGGACGATCGCGCGTGGAAACTTGAGGCCGTCCGCTTCGCTGGCGACGAGCCCGACGCAAAATCCAGCCTTCATGTCGATCTGGATCTTGGGAAAAGCGAGATCACCGTTGCCGCAGGTCTCCGCGCCGATCGCATAGCCGCTGCGGCGGAGCGGCTCCGATGACGCCACCGAGATGAGCCCAAGCAGGACCGGCAAAACCCACGCCAAGACCGACGCCAGGACCCACGCCAGGACCCACGCCAAGGCCCCCGCACATGCGCGCGGCCTTCGGCGTTCGCGCTCAGATGTGAAATAGCTCACGGCGGCCCCCGGACTTCCCGCGAAAAGATGTTCCATGCCGGGACAACGCCGTCCAGCTCAACATCACCCGCCTGTGATTAAACCTGTAACGACCTTGGGGCCGACCAATATCCGTAAATTCCCTTACCGGGTTCGACCCGAATGTTTCGCGAAGGCTCCGGGTGGTATCGGTTTGCCATCCCAGTTGCTCCCACCAGGAGGCGGATATGGTCCAGGTCTATTTTCACTGCTCCAACACCGAGGGCACCCTGATCGACCGCTACGGCGCCGCCGTGTCCAATCTCACCGAGGCGCGCGACCGTGCCTCTCAGATCATGCGGTCGATGATCCTGACGCCGAGCAACGAAGACTGGCGCGACTGGGTGATCCATGTCAGCGACGACGACGGCGAAGAGATTTTCGATCTCCCCTTCACCGCCATGCTCGGCAAGCCGCATTGAGGTGATGCCATGCTGATCGCTTCACTGAGCCTTTTCCGCCAGCCCCTGAACTTCGTCGCCGCCAAATGGCAGACCCTGGTCAGGGTCGCAGGCGACCCCTACCGGCCCGAGCTTCACTATATGCGCGGGCCTGGCCCAAAATGGCGCGCCAAATATCAGGCCAGCCGGCTGAACCGCGCGCTCTGAGCGCAGCGCCTCGGATCTCTGCTATCCGTCGTCATGGCCGGGCTTGTCCCGGCCATGATGCGTTTGGAGACGGCGCCGCCCTTCACCGTCCCGCAAACTTCGCCTTGCGCTTCTCAACGAAGGCGTTGCGGCCTTCGATCGCATCCGCGGTCTTGCGGACCACGGCCTGGAGCTCGATCTCGCGGCGGAATTGCGCCTCGTAGGTCGCATGCTCGCTCTCCTCTATCAGCAGGCGCGTTGCCACCAAAGCGCGCGTCGGGCCCTCGGCGAGACGGCGCGCCAGCGTCAACGCCTCAAACATCAGCTTCGCATCGTCGACGACCTGCCGCACCAGGCCGATGTCCTCGGCGCGCTCGGCCGTCAGCGGCTCGTTCAGCAGCATCAGCTCGAGCGCG
>NZ_JALBGZ010000866.1:0-2361 GCF_023006515.1 Bradyrhizobium sp. PRIMUS42 | reverse complement strand
ACTTCCGCCCGGCGCCCCGCTGTCGCGCGCCGAGCTTGCTGGCCAGTTCGGCGTCAGCTCGACCCCGGTGCGCGATGCGCTGATGCGGCTCGAGGAAGAAGGCCTGGTCGACGTGTTTCCGCAGCATGCCACCGTGGTCAGCCGGATCGACGTCGATCGCGCGCAACAGGCGCATTTCCTGCGTCAGGCGCTGGAGCTGGAGATCGTCCGCCTGCTCGCAACCGGTCCCGAGGCGTCCCTGATCGTTCGCCTGGATCACACCATTGCATTGCAACAGCAATTCGCCAGGGCTGGCGACTTCGAGGCCTTCATGGCCGCCGACAACGATTTTCACGCCCAGCTCTACGTAGCTGCGGGCAAGCAGGATCTGTGGGCGCTGGTGCGCAGCCGCAGCGGACACAGCGACCGGCTGCGCCGGCTGCACCTGCCCTCCCCCGGCAAGGCCCAGAACATCGTGCGCCACCATAAGCTGATCACGCGCGCGATCGAGGCCGCAGACGCCGACGCTGCGCAACAGCACCTGCGCCAGCATCTGTCAGGCACGTTGAGCGAGCTCGACCGGATCCGGAGCAACTATCCGGAATATCTGACGGATTAGGCGCCCGGCGGGCAAACCCTATGCACGCAAGTGTGCATAAGCATGGCTCCCGGATTTCGGCTTAGGCGAGCATTCACCGGACATTCGCGAAGTGCTTGCAGGCTGGACGGAATCCGCGCAACAATTTCATCGTTGATGGATTTGGTTTGCGGCCGGTGGAACCTCCATCCGGCCCGGAGGAATTCAGACGTGGCCAACATCCTGATCGTGGATGACGACCCGGCCGTTCAAATCACGATCCGGCTGCTCCTGGAGAGGGCCGGTCATCACGTCACCGTCGCCGGCGATGGCCGCAAGGGACTTGCGCTGTTCGAGGCGGGCCGGTTCGATCTGCTGTTTCTCGACCTCTTCATGCCTGGCATGGATGGGCTGGAGACGATGCGTCACATCCGGGCGCTGGTTCCGGCCATTCCGATCATCGTCATTTCCGGCCGCTCGATCACGCCGGACACCTATGCAGAGCCGGATTTCCTGAAGATGGCGACCAAGCTCGGCGCCGTGGCAAGCCTGCAAAAGCCGTTCAGACCCGGGGCATTGCTCGCCGCGGTCGACGGCTGCCTGAAGGCGGGCGAGCCGGAGGGGTCCGATGTCAGCTCCGGCCACCGATAACGAGGGCTCCGCTGCTTCAGGCCAGATCGGCCGCGATCGTCCGGGAAGTCCTGCGAGCATCCCCCTGAGTCTCGCTACGCGGCTGGCCATCGCAATGATCTTGCTGGTGGCGGTCACCGTGGCCGCGGTCGGTTGGCTGGGCTTTCGCAACACCACGCAAGCGGTCATTCCGCGCGTGCTGGAGCGGGTCGAGGCCCAGTCGCGCCTGCTGGCAACCAACCTCGAAACCTACGTCGCCGGCGTGCGCGGCGATCTGATCGGCTATCGCGCCGCCGCTGCCATCAACGGCCTGATCCGCGCTCACGTCGGGGGCGGGATCGACCCTTCTGACGGTGTCTCGGAGCAAACCTGGCGCGAGCGTATAGCCACGCGGCTCGCGGCCGAGATCGAGGCCAAGCCCATCTACGCGCAATTCCGGATCATCGGCATCGACGACGACCAACGCGAACTGGTTCGCGTCGACCGCTCCGGCCCGGATGGAGCGGCAAGAATCGTCCCCGGCAACGAATTGGAACGCAAGGGCGAACGAACCTACTTTCAGGACACGATACGGCTGACGCCGGGCGAGATTTACGTTTCGCCCATCGATCTCGCGACCCGCAAGGGCGGCACCACGGACTCCCACGTTCCGACGCTGCGGGTCGCGACGCCACTGTTCACGCCGGATGGCAAGCCGTTCGGTATCATCATCGCCAATATCGACATGCGTCCGGCCCTCGACCACGTCCGCGCGACGGCGAACTCGGGGGGAGAGATTTACGTCGTGAATTCGCGCGGCGACTATCTCGTTCATCCCGATCACGCGCTCGAATTCGGTTCATTGCGGGGCCACCCCACCAACTGGCGCGATGATTTTCCATTCTTCTCAGCCTTGGTCGGCACCTCGGACGTATCCACGCGGCTCATGACCGACGGGTCGGGCCGGCCGAGCGGCGCGGCGATCGCGCCGGCATTGCTGGCAGGAAAGGAATGGATCGCGATCATCGTGACCATTCCCCCGTCCGTCTTCGGCCGTGTGCCGGCC
Source organism: Bradyrhizobium sp. PRIMUS42 (assembly GCF_023006515.1). NCBI lineage: Bacteria > Pseudomonadati > Pseudomonadota > Alphaproteobacteria > Hyphomicrobiales > Nitrobacteraceae > Bradyrhizobium > Bradyrhizobium sp. PRIMUS42. The sequence goes on along the minus strand of NZ_JALBGZ010000866.1, from coordinate 130 downwards.
GCCATTCAACAGACGTCCTTGCTGGTCGGCGTGCTTGCCGTCCTCGCCGCGGCTTCACTCGCGGTGCTGCTTGCGCGCTCATTGACTCGCCCGATCGGCCGCCTGACCGCGGCCGTGGAGGCAATCGGCC
>NZ_JALBGZ010000865.1:0-2361 GCF_023006515.1 Bradyrhizobium sp. PRIMUS42 | reverse complement strand
GCCGCTCATCCAAAAACCGCCCTTGCCGATGCGATCCACGACCGCCGCGCCCTTGCGGTAGTTGTTAGCGCCACCCGACATCGATTCGGTCGGAGCGAGGCCAGCGGCGCGGGCCGGCGAGAGGAGGCTGGATGCGCCGGCTGCCAGAACGGAGGCACCGGCGACGAGGAGATTGCGGCGGTTGAGTACGACCATTGGCATATCAATTCCTCCGGGCGACCGGGTGGCTGCGTCAAGGATACAACAACAGGGCTGAAACGCCCAGTTGCGACGACGGGCGCAAGGGGTTGCAATAACAGTGTTGTGAACGGGCGTGCGGGGCTCACGTGGAGGCTCCGACACCGGGCATGCATCTTCATTGCCCGCCGGCTTTGCGGTAGCTTTCCGTGGAGATGGTGCATCATCCGGACAGGACACCCGTGCGTGTACCGAGAGTGGGGAATGTGACGATGAGCGGCTGATTGCGATCGCTGTGCTGTCGATCTTCGCCGGACAGATGGCGGAGGCCGCCGAGGGAAAAGCCTATCCCAACGGCCCCCGCGATCTCATCGGCCACTACGGCAACAGTCCGACTCAATGCCAGTCCTACCACCGCAAGTCCGACAACATGACTTCGATCAGCGCGACCAGCTACGAATTTTGCGGCGGCTCCATGTGCGGCGCCGACATCGTGTCGCACCGGAAACTGAAGGACGGGTACATCCTCAATCTCAAAAGCCCCGGCAATCCTTCGGGCCGGCGCGTCAGGGTGAAGCTGCTCTACAAGGGCATTCAAATCGCGTTCTCCCGGCGCGATCCGCCGGAGACGTTGGCCCGCTGCACGGAGGCCGACGCGATCGCCGGAATCGGCCTGCGACCGGACCAAGAGCCCGATGCAGACAAGTCATTGGCCCCCGTTTTTCGCAGCGTACTATGCACTTGCCGTCCCCGGCAAATGCCCGGGCATCGAGGCGAACGCACAGGCCGCGGAAGCGATCATCGCGACAGGACGATCATCCTGGACGGAGTTCTTGCGCAAAGGACCAAACTCGCAACATGCGACGCCGGAAGGGACGAAAGACATCGCCCGGGAACGAGGAGCTGCCGAATATGCAGTGCGCGCCGATGCCGTCGAGATCGGCGCGTTTTGCGGCGAGGTTCTCAACGCTTTCGGCGCCGGCGGTCGCGTCAAACCTGACCTCTTGAAGGATACGCGCGGGAAGACGTGATGGCCGCCCCCGGAGGGCCGGCACGGCAATTTCGAATGGCATCGTTGCGCCGACGGTCAGGCAGCCTCGCCGTGCTAACATTCGCGCCGGATGGCACTACATGTGAAGGCCCGGCGCCTATCGCCCTCCACCCGGACATTCCCCATGATCCCCTTCTCCGTCCTCGACCTCGCGCCGATCCGGCAAGGCGGCGACGCCGCGCAGGCGTTCCGCAATTCGCTCGATCTCGCCCGGCATGCGGAAGCCTGGGGCTACAAGCGGTTCTGGCTGGCCGAGCACCACAACATGACGGGCATCGCGAGCGCTGCGACCTCGGTGGTGATCGGGCACATCGCGGGCGGCACGAAGACGATCCGCGTCGGCTCGGGTGGGATCATGCTGCCGAACCATTCGCCGCTGGTCATCGCCGAGCAGTTCGGCACGCTGGAATCGCTTTATCCCGGACGGATCGATCTCGGGCTCGGGCGGGCGCCGGGCACCGATCAGTTCACCGCACGGGCGCTTCGGCGCGACCTCGCGACCACGTCCGAGAATTTTCCGCATGACGTGCTGGAGTTGCAGGCGCTGCTCGGCGATATCAAGCCGAACCAGGCGATCCGCGCCGTGCCCGGCATGGGGACGAAGGTGCCACTCTGGATCCTGGGTTCGAGCACCTTCGGCGCGCAGCTGGCGGCGATGCTCGGGCTGCCGTTCGCGTTCGCCTCGCATTTCGCCCCGCAGATGATGATGCCGGCGCTGCGCGAATATCGCGCGCGCTTCGAGCCGTCGGCGCAGCTTGAAAAACCCTATGCGATGATCGGCGTCAATGTGTTTGCCGCCGATAGCGAGGCAGAGGCGCAGCGGATGTTCTCCTCGCTGCAGCAGCAGTTCATCAATCTTCGCCGCGGCACGCCGGGTCCGCTACCGCCGCCGGTGGACGACATGGACGCGCTATGGTCGCCGGCGGAGAAGGCCATGGTCGGCCAGTCGCTGTCCTGCTCCGCGGTCGGCTCGCCCGAAATGGTGGAAGAAAAATTGAAGGCACTGATCGCCGAGACCGGCGCGGACGAGCTGATGACGACGGGGCAGATCTACGACCATTCCGCGCGGCTGCGCTCGTTCGAGATCGCGGCCGAGGTGCGGGACAGGGTGGGGAGGCAGCCCGTGGTGTGAG
>NZ_JALBGZ010000864.1:0-2362 GCF_023006515.1 Bradyrhizobium sp. PRIMUS42 | reverse complement strand
CTCTGGCCGCCGCGATCGCTGTCTTCGCCGTGCTGTCGCTGGCGATCTGGGCCGCGGTCCGGCTCGCCGCACATCTCTTCTAGCCCCGCATCCTTTCCAAGGCCTCGATCATGATCTCATCCAAGCGAGCATTCGCCGGCGCGGTCATCCTGACATGCCTTGTCGGGTCTCCCGCCTTCGCAGCCGACACCTCCAGCGGCGATCTCGTCATCACCAGGGCCTGGAGCCGGGCGACGCCCGGCGGTGCCAAGGTCGCTGGCGGCTATCTGACGATCGAGAACAGGGGCCAGACGCCGGAGCGGTTGCAGGCCGCATCGGCCGCCCATGCGCTTCGAACCGAGATCCACGAGATGACCGTCAACGACGGTGTCATGACCATGCGCCCGCTCGACAAGGGGCTCATCATCGCACCCGGACAAGTCGTTACGCTCGCGCCCGGCGGCGGACACCTGATGTTCATCGGCCTCGATGTGCCGCTCCATGCCGGCGACCAGATGCCGGTGACGCTGGCATTCGAGCGCGCCGGCAAGGTGAACGTGACGCTCGACGTGCAGGCCATCGGCGCACAGGCTCCCGAAAGGACGGAGAGCACGGCGACGGTGCAGCCGGCGCATCGCTCGGAGCAGGCGACGTCTGCACCACCCGCAGCGACATCCGAAGCGGACGAGAGCTTCTTCACCCACCTGCATGCTGAAAAGGCCATGGCCAACGTCACGGTCTCGCCGGGGCGCGCCGGTCCGGTCGAGATCGCAATCCAGCTCGAAGATGCGAACGAATTGCCACTGAGTGCCGATGCGGTTGCGGTGACGCTCGGCAATCCCGAACATGGCGTGGCACCGATCACTGCAAGCGCCGAACGCGTCGGCAACGATCAATGGCGGGTCAGAATGTCGGCCCCACTGTCCGGCCGCTGGTCGCTCGGCCTCGACATCCGCATCACGCCCTCGGACGCGGTCAAGGTGGTGTCACCTATCCTGCTCCGTTGAGGCACCTAAGTACTGTAGCGGAGGCGAATCCGGCAAAAGCTTGTCGCAGCGCAAACACTCTTGCCGCGATCGGCGCACACTGCATCCGTCATCAAAAACCTTTCCAGATGAAGGATGCTTCCGATGTTCACCCGCAGAGTCGCATTGATCGGCGCCGCCGCGACCGCCCTGATGCTGGCGACCCCCGCTTTGGCTGCCGATGATCTCAAACTGCCGCGTCAAAAGGTAGAGCTGGTGGCGCCGCCATTCGTGCATGCGCACGAGCAAGCGACCAAGCAAGGTCCGAAGATCATCGAGTTCAAGCTCACGATCGAGGAGAAGAAGGTCGTCATCGACGAGAAGGGCACCACCTTCCAGGCAATGACCTTCAACGGCTCGATGCCGGGCCCGCTGATGGTCGTGCATGAGGGCGACTACGTCGAAACGACGCTGGTCAACCCCTCGACCAACTCCATGCCGCACAACATCGACTTCCATTCCGCGACCGGCGCGCTCGGCGGCGGTGCACTCACGCTGATCAATCCCGGCGAGCAGGTCGTGCTGCGCTGGAAGGCAACCAAGACCGGCGTGTTCGTCTATCACTGCGCCCCGGGCGGCCCGATGATCCCCTGGCACGTCGTCTCCGGCATGAACGGCGCCGTGATGGTGCTGCCGCGCGACGGACTGAACGACGGCAAGGGCCACGCGCTGAAATACGACAAGGTCTACTATGTCGGCGAGCAGGACATGTATGTGCCGCGCGACGAGAAGGGCAATTTCAAGTCCTACGACTCGCCCGGCGAAGCCTTCACCGAAACCGAAGAGGTGATGAAGAAGCTGACTCCTACCCACGTCGTGTTCAACGGCAAGGTCGGGGCGCTCACCGGCAAGAGCGCGCTGACCGCCAATGTCGGCGAGAACGTGCTGATCGTGCATTCGCAGGCCAATCGCGACAGCCGTCCGCATCTGATCGGCGGCCATGGCGACTATGTCTGGGAGACCGGCAAGTTCGGCAATGCACCCGAGGTCGGACTCGAGACCTGGTTCATCCGTGGCGGCTCGGCGGGAGCCGCGCTGTACAAGTTCATGCAGCCCGGCATCTACGCCTATGTCACGCACAATCTGATCGAGGCCGCAGACCTCGGTGCCACCGCGCACTTCAAGGTCGAGGGCAAGTGGAACGACGATCTGATGACCCAGGTGAAGGCGCCTGCCGAAATACCGGCTGCCAAAACCAACTAGACGCGACGAGGGGCCGGTCATCACCGGCCCCTTCTTCCTTCGGGGAATGACCATGCTGATCGCATTCAAGCTCAAACTGGCACTCGCCTGCGCCGCCGGGCTCGCAGGGCCGATCGCGGTGGCGCCGCTGGTCTCGAACGTGGCGGTCCACGGCA
>NZ_JALBGZ010000863.1:0-2370 GCF_023006515.1 Bradyrhizobium sp. PRIMUS42 | reverse complement strand
CGCAGCAGCGCGGCCGGATCGTCCGACATCTCCAGCGCGTGGACCAGCAGGATGCGGTCGACCGCGGCGTCGGGAAGCGGCAGCGAGAATTCGTCGACCAGCGAGGCCAACGCCGGCCGTCCCGTCGGCCATTTCAGGACGCCCTGAGCCGCCGGCATGAAGGCGATGCAGCGCTCGGCATCTTCCCGGAACAATCCCAGATAGGGCGTGGGATAGCCAAGGCCGAGCACGCGGTGGCCGTCGGCACGCGGCCAGCGCTCCCTGATGCCGCGATTGATCATTTGCCGCGCCACAATCCCGAGGCGGCGGGAATAGAACTCGCGGAGGTCGACGACGTCGATGGTCATGACCACAATGTAACATGCGCAAGGCCGGTGCCGCGCGCGGAATATTGCATTGCCTGCGCGACGTTAACGCCATATTTGTCTGGCGGGGCTGAGCGCGATGGAGATGACATGGCCGCCGAAATTCGTACTTTCACCTGTTTAAGCGATAATTTCGGCTATCTGATCCACGATGTGGAAACCAAGGCGACGGCGTCCGTCGACGCGCCTGAGGCCGGCCCGATTCTGAAGGCGCTCGAGCGCGAGGGCTGGCAGCTCACCGACATCCTGATCACCCATCATCACGGCGATCATGTCGGCGGGGTCGCCGAACTCAAGCGCAAATACAATTGCCGCGTCGTCGCGCCGCACGACAAGACCACTGCGATCGCGAACGTCGATCTGCGTGTCGCCAATGCCGACGTGGTCAAGATCGGCAACCTGCTGGCGCGCGTGATCGAGACGCCCGGCCACACGCTCGACCACATCTCCTACGTGTTCGACACCGAGAAGACGGTCTTCGCCGCCGACACGCTGTTCTCGATCGGCTGCGGGCGCGTGTTCGAGGGCACCTATCCGATGATGTGGGATTCGCTTCTGAAGCTGCGTGCCCTGCCCGACGACTTCAGGCTCTATTGCGGCCACGAATACACGGCCTCCAACGTCAAGTTCGCGCTTACCGTCGATCCCGACAATGCGGCGCTCCAGGCGCGCGCGGCGGAGGTGGCGAAGCTCCGGGCCGAGAACAAACCGACCATTCCCACACTGCTTGGCGACGAGAAGCGGGCAAACGTGTTCCTGCGCGCCGATGAACCGTCGGTCGCGGCCAGGCTGCACATGAAGGGCGCGGATGCCGCCGCGGTGTTCGGCGAGCTGCGCGAGCGCAAGAACAAGTCCTGAAGAACAAGTCCTGACGGGAATCGATGCCGACCGCAGCCGAGATCATCGCGCGCCTCGAACTCCGCCCGCATCCTGAAGGCGGGCATTACCGCGAAACGTTCCGCGACCAGACCACGGACACAAACGGCCGGTCGCGCTCGACCTCGATCTATTTCCTGCTCGCACGCGGCGAGCGTTCGCACTGGCATCGCGTCGACGCGGTCGAGACGTGGCATTTTTACGCCGGCAGCCCGCTGACGCTGCGCATCGCCCATGACGGTCGCTCGCAGCATGTGGTGCGCCTCGGCACCGACCTTGCGAATGGCGACCGGCCGCAGGCGATCGTGCCGGCGCAGGCCTGGCAATCCGCCGAGACGACGGGCGAGTGGACACTGGTCGGCTGTACGGTGGCGCCTGCATTCGAGTTCGCAGGCTTCGAGCTCGCGCCAAAGGGCTGGGAGCCGTAGCTCCCTTCACCTCTTCCTCAGCACCATGTCCTTCGCCGCAATCAGGCCGCCGCCGGCGATCAGGATCGCGGCAATCGCGATGTTGGCGCTGGCTTTGGCAAAACCGGCGGCGATCAGGAAGCCGGTCGAGAGCAGCGGCGTCGCGTAAGAGGCGGCGCCGAGCACGCGGATGTCACCGCGTTTCATGCCGATGTCCCAGGCGTAGAAGGCGGCACCGACGGGGCCGATGCCGAGCGCGATCACGGAGAGCCATTGCAAGCTCGTCTCCGGCCACACCGCGGTCTCGAGCAGGCCATGCATCAGCGCGGCGAGCACTGCGGTGGCCAGACAGAATCCCGCGACCGCATCGGTCGGCACGGCCTTGAGCCGGCGCGACAGCACCGAATAGGTCGCCCAGACGAACGCAGCGATGAAGGCCGCGACCAGTCCCGGCACCTGGCCCGGCGCGAAGCCAGAGGTGTTGCCGGCAAACAGCAGCACGGTGCCGACGAGGCCGAGCACCGCGCCGACGATGTGATGCAGGGCGAGCCGCTCGCCCGGCAGGAACGACGAGAACAGCACGATCAGGAGCGGCCACAGATAATTCAGCAGGCCGGCCTCGGCCGGCGGCGCGAAGCGCAGGGCGAGAAAATACAGCGCGTGATAGCCGAACAGGCCGCCGACGCCGACGGCCCAGACGACGAGCGGCTGGCGCAGGCTTT
>NZ_JALBGZ010000862.1:0-2371 GCF_023006515.1 Bradyrhizobium sp. PRIMUS42 | reverse complement strand
AGCGTGCGGCACGTCGGCGAGGTCGAGCCGGCTGAGATCCTTCGCGCGCGAGACGGCAGCCGCATTGGCGCCGCTGTTCTCGATGAGGGCGGGGGCATAGGCGGAGAGGGAAAGCGCCAGCCAGCCGGCTAGCACCGCCGAGGGGCACGTGACCGCCACCAAAAGAGACCGCCGATCGTTCATGATCCCTGCCTCCAAACGGTTCTGCCCGAACCCGTCTTGTCCGGACAGCGATGATGCAAACAGTCTGACGAAAACAGTCTTGCACGGAAAGGCACGCAGCGCGTCGATTGTTCGGGGGACGGTGTGGCGGCGCAATGGCACAAATCGGCGAAAACCGGCTTTTCGGGCAGGTGTTGCTGAGCTGCAACGCAGGTTCCATTGCGGTTCCAAGGGGAACTGCCGCGCGTTGCGCGCAACTTTGTTGCGGCTGGCGCGTTTGGTCGCCCATGACGCATTCCTCACTCCGCCCCATGGACGCCTTCGATCCGACCGAACCCGCCATCCTGCACGATCGCCTTACGGACACGATCATCACCTGGACCGCAGATCAGGCCGACGATTACCGGCGGGCCAGCCGCACGGGAGATGACGGAGCCGTGGCCTGGAAGGCCTATCTCTTCGACGGCTGGGGCAACGTGCTCGGTGGCTGAGCACTGTCCATAAAACCGCCATGTCGCGGCCGAACGTGATTCGGCCAACGCCTTGTACGTATTAAACATATCGCCATGCACGGCGCGCGCTGTTGCAATGCAACAAAGCATGTCGCAATGCAGCAAAACGCACCTAAATATGCTCCGACTCTTCCACTCAGGAGCACTACCAATGAACAAGAAGACTCTGTCGATCGCCGCCGCCATCCTGACGATCGCGGGCAGCACCGCGGCTTTCGCCGCCGAGCTGCCGACTTACGAGGCCAATGGATTTCCGGTCTCGCCCTTGCAGGTCCGCGTCCTCGGTGCCGCGCATGTCGAGCAGAAGGCTGCTGCGCCGACCGCGGTCGCCTCAGCCCACCAGGCGAAGGTGCTCAGCCCGCGCAAGGTGAAGACCGCCGACGTCACCACCGGCGCTGCCCGCTGATCTGACATCGCGTGACGGCAGGTGGGTTCCGCGGAGAGGCGGGACCCACTGCCTCACCGACTTCTTCGACGTCGAAGCTGCTTGCGCATTTCGCGCGTGCAGGATCTTGGAACTGCCTCGTGCGCATCTCGCGCCGGCGCGCATCGTGCAATGTCTCGGCACGATGAAATTGACACCGATGCGCTGATTGAGAATCCGGCCGCGAAACAAGTTCGCGTGAATGTGCCGGTTATGTATCCCCGTTCATAACGGGCGTGATCCTTTTAACAGTTGCTTTGCACGTCGCGTTGCTTGATGCGGCGGTCGCATCGTCGCGGCCAATTTTTGAAATCATAATGGAGGCCGTCATGCCCGTTGTGCAGAAAGCCGTTGTTGCCACCGTTTCGCCGCGTGCGTTCATTCTCAAGCACACCGCTCTGTTCGCCGCCGCCGCTCTGTTCGTGTTCGTGCTCAGCCTGACATACGGCCTCGATCTCAGCCCGGGATTTTTCTGAGCGATCGTCCGCTGCGCGCTAAGCACTCCGCGCGCGCAGCGTGCAGGCTTGACGGTGAGACGAGTCCCGCATTCGCTGCGCTCACGCGGGCTACAGATTGCGCTGCGTGCCAGCCCTGCAGCGGCGTGGGTTGAGCCGATGGGCACGTTGCCATAAGGCTTGATCCCATGGATCAGCGGACGAGCGGCGCTGACGCTCTTTCTCGGAACGACGATGCAGCGCCGGCACTGCTCGGCGTGGTCTGCGGCCTTGCCGCGGCGCTGTTCTGGGCGCTCGGCTTTGCCGGTACGCGGCATGGGCTCAAGGTCGGCTTCACGCCGGTAGATCTGCTGGTGCATCGCTATGTCTGGTCGGGCATCGCGTTCCTGCCGCTGGTGCTGCGCGCCGGCATCGGCGATCTCTGCGGCATCGGCTGGAGCAGGGGCCTCGTGCTGATGGTGCTCGGCGGCCCCGTGATGTCGCTGATCTCCTACACCGGCTTCCTGTTCGTGCCGCTCGGACATGGCAGCGTGATCCAGCCCTCTTGCGCGACGCTCGGCGGCCTGCTGCTCGCGGCTGTCGTGCTGAAGGAACATATCTCCGTCTCGCGCCTTGCCGGCGCGATCGTCATCGTCGGCGGTCTCGGCGTGATCGGCGCGGAATCGATCGGCCATATCGGTGCCGACGGCGTGCTGGGCGATCTGATCTTCGTGCCGCTCGGACATGGCAGCGTGATCCAGCCCTCTTGCGCGACGCTCGGCGGCCTGCTGCTCGCGGCTGTCGTGCTGAAGGAACATATCTCCGTCTCGCGCCTTGCC
>NZ_JALBGZ010000861.1:0-2373 GCF_023006515.1 Bradyrhizobium sp. PRIMUS42 | reverse complement strand
GGCCGGTCTCGACGAAGCTCAGGTGCCGCGCCGAGATCTCGGCCTCGCCGGCGAGATCGAGCTGGCTCATGCGGCGGCGCTGCCGCCATTCGCGCAAATGGTCGCCGATATGGATCGGCTGGCTGCGTTCGGCCTGGGCCGTAGATGCATGTGCGTTCATGACCAGAAACCTATCATGCGGATTTCGGCCCTTCCATTACCCGCGAGGTAATCGAATTGGGCCGCGCGGCGGCGCATCTTCGGTTGCAACAGGAGATGACCATGATCGCGCTGCTGCTCTATCGGACCGTCGCAGACCACGTCTTGCCCTGGGCCATGGCATTCGCAACCCGGATCCTGGCGCGCAGCCTCAACATGCCGGAGCCACTCGTGCATTCGACCGGCGATTATGTGGTCGCGCAGGTCATCGCCTTCGAGCACGGCGTCGGCAGGAGCCTCTGTCCGTTCCGCCTCGCCCGCCTGCTCCGCGCCTGGTGGCGCGGATTGCATTGATTTCCACCCGAGCCCAACCCAAGCAAGGAGACCTACGATGATCGACGCATCCACTTTCCTGCGCCGCGCCCTGCTCGCCGACGCCATCTTCAGCGGCGTCGCCGCGCTCGGCTTCACCTTCGGCGCGAGCGCGTTCGCTGCGCTGTTCAACCTGCCTGAGGCGCTGCTGCGCGAGACCGGCCTGTTCCTGATCGCCTATACCGCGCTGGTCGGCTGGCTCGCTTCGCGCGCCGCGGTGCCGAAGCCGCTCGTGCTCCTCGTTATCGTCGGCAACGCCGCATGGACGGCCGGCAGTATCGCGCTGCTGCTGTCTGGCGCAGTGTCGCCGAACCTCGCTGGCGAGCTGATGGTCGTGGCGCAGGCCATTGCGACCGGCGTGTTCGCCGAGCTGCAATATTTGGGATTGCGCAGAAGTGGGAGTGTGGTGGCGGCGTGAGCCTCTCGTCTCCCGGACGCGCTGCAACGCTTTTGGCGTTGCGGCGCAGAGCCGGGACCCAGATTGTACGAATCGCGCTGGGATGGGCCCCGGCTCTGCAGCGCACCGCCGAAGAAGCGCTGCGCTGCGTCCGGGGCACGAGAGCGGAGGCTATGCCCGCGCGCCGTTCTTCCTGCCAACAGCGTGGCCGTTGAGCTTCTTCTTGGCGGCCTTGCTGGCACTCTTGGCGCCTGCCTTCTTGGCCTTGCCTTCGGTACGCGCCTTCACCTTGGTACGTTCGGCCCGCGCCTCGGCGCGCAGCTTCTTGCGCTTCTTCTCGCAGGAGTCGCACTTGCAGCCGATCGGCTTCAGATAGGCTTTGAAATAGTCGGTGCCGTAATCGTAGTTGATCTCGTCGCCCGGCTCGATGTTCCTGATGGCGCGGATGAACACCTTGCGCTCGCGTGGGCGGACGTCGGACTCGGCGTTGGGCCGGCAGGAATGGTTGATGTAGCGGGCGAGGTTCTTGCGCACCGAGCCGTCGATGGTCCAGCGCCCGTTGAGCTCGAACAGGTATTTGTTCTCGATCTCGTCATGTGCCGGGATCCGCGAATCCAGGATCGGTCCGAAATAGCGGACGATCCGGGTGCCCTTCTTGATCGGCTTGGTGGCGAAGAGGCCGAGTCCGGTCTTGGAGCGGCCGACGCGATAGGGTTTGTTCGACGATGTGGCTGGCATGATCAAGTAAACGAGGACGCGAACGAGGCTGGAAGAGCCCAAGCGAAGCCGCTCTTCTAGAACGATTCCGCGCCGCTGTCAGGTATATCCCGGCCCTGTTTGAACCTTGCCCACAATGAAGACGTCTGATGGTACGGAGTTCCCGTACCATCAAAGCCCTCATGATGAGCCACATCACCCGCATTGGCCTCGCTGCGTTGATGAGTTGCATCGGCCTGAACAGCGTCGACGCCCAATCCGTGGGCAGCAGCTACACCTCGACGGCGCCAAAGAACTGCCGCCAGATCGGCAAGCCCAGCGAGTTCGACGGCAGCACGACGCGCGTCTGTCCGGGCAAGAACGGCCTCCTGGTGCTGATTGCCGAGGACGATCTTCGCGAAATCGTCTCGGTCGGCCGCAGTCGCAAAGAAGCGGTCGAGGAACCTGCGGCCAAGGTCTGGTTCGCCCCGTTCAATTCATCCGAGACCACGATCGAATGGCGCGCCGCGGGCGGAAAGCCGTTCGCGATCATCCAGCGCTGGCACATCGCCGACAACAGCGATCCCGACAAGCAGGGGCGGCCCAACACCAAGGCCATGCTGGTCGTGACCCGGCTGCCGCCGGGGCCGGTCTGCCACGTTGCCTATGTCGATGCGGTCGCCAACCCCACCGCCAATGAGCTTGCACGCAGGGCCGCCGACGATATCGCGCGCGGCTTCACGTGCGGCAAGGACGAGGTGAAGATCATC
>NZ_JALBGZ010000860.1:0-2400 GCF_023006515.1 Bradyrhizobium sp. PRIMUS42 | reverse complement strand
AATCCGGCTGCGCCCTGATCGGCGGCGAAACCGCCGAGATGCCCGGCCTCTACAAGGACGGCGACTATGACCTCGGCGGCTTTGCCGTCGGCGCCGCGGAGCGGGGTACGCTGCTGCCGCGCAAGGACATCGCCGCAGGCGATGCCGTGATTGGTCTCGCCTCGTCGGGCGTGCATTCCAACGGCTTCTCGCTGGTGCGCAAGATCGTGGAACAATCGGGCCTCGGCTTCGCCGCACCGGCGCCGTTCGCCCCGGTCATGACGCTCGGCGGCGCGCTGCTGACGCCGACCAAGCTCTACGTCAAATCCTGCCTGCGCGCGATCCGCGAGACCGGCGCGGTGAAGGGGCTCGCCCACATCACCGGCGGCGGCTTCACCGACAACATTCCGCGCGTGCTGCCGAAGAATCTTGGCGTCGGCATCGATCTGGCACGCCTGCCGGTGCTGCCGGTGTTCAAATGGCTGGCCGCGCAGGCCGGCATCGCCGAGCTCGAAATGCTGCGCACCTTCAACTGCGGCATCGGCATGATCGCGATCGTCGAGCCGGACCAGGTCGACAAGGTGATCGAGGTCTTCGCCGACGCCGGCGAGACCGTGGCCCAGCTCGGCACCGTGATCCCGGCCGAGGGCGAGCACCGCGTCGTCTATAACGGTCACCTCGACATGGCGCTGTGATGAAGCGCCGCGTCGCCATCCTGATTTCCGGTCGCGGCTCCAACATGTCCGCGCTGATCAGGGCCGCCAGCGCTACGGATTTCCCGGCCGAGATCTCGCTCGTGATCTCGAACAAGGCTGATGCGCCGGGGCTGGAACGAGCCAAGGCGAGCGGCGTCACCACGCTGGTGATCGAGAGCAAGCCGTTCGGCAAGGACCGCGCCGGTTTCGAGAAAGTGCTCCAGGCAGCCCTCGACCAGCACGGCATCGAGCTGATCTGTCTCGGCGGCTTCATGCGCCTGTTCACGGCCGAGTTCACAAAAGCCTGGTATGGGCGGATGCTCAACATCCATCCCTCGCTGCTGCCGTCCTTCCCCGGCCTCGACCCGCACGGCCAGGCCCTGCGCGCCGGCGTCAAACTGTCCGGCGCGACGGTGCACTTCGTGATCCCCGAGACTGACGCCGGTCCAATCGTGATGCAGGGCGCGGTTCCCGTCAGCGATCAGGACACGGGAGATACGCTGTCCGAGCGCATCCTCGAAGTCGAGCACCGCATCTATCCCGCGGCGCTGCGGCTGCTCGCGACCGGCAAGGTCAAGATCGAGGGCGACGTCTGCAAGACGGCGGGGAGTGGGGCTTCGGAGAATTTTCTGGTTGCGCCGATGGTGAGCTGAAGCGCCGTCCTCGCGGCGGTCCTCACAAACAAAAACCCCCGGCAGAGCCGGGGGCAACGTCATGATCTCTCGCTTGTCAGGCTTGAGAGAAGTCAGGAGACCTTGAGGTTCTCCGCGGATGCTTTGCCGCGGTTCTCCACGAGGTCGTATTCAACCACCTGGTTTTCGTTGAGGGTCGAGAGTCCGGCGCGCTCGACGGCGGAGATATGGACGAACACGTCCTTGTCGCTGCCGTTCGGCTTGATGAACCCATAGCCCTTGGTCGGGTTGAACCATTTGACGGTGCCCTTTTGTGGCATCCTCAGTCTCCTCCACTAGATAAAAAAGACGCGGCCGCTTTTCGCGTGCCACGCCACAAACGGGCTTCCGGAAGTCTGTTCGAGTCTCATCGTCGCGAAACGCACAGCGCGGCCAATTCCGATTGTGGCCAACATTGCAACATGAAAATCGGCCCTTAGCAAGCCGCGCTCCGATTTCAAGGCCGGATCGGGGGGCGCTGGTTGCAATTTGCGACCTGTGGCAGCGGAACCACAATCGAGGCAATAGCCTCTGTCGTACATGCCAGGCGGTTGACCCTCCGTGGCAGTTCGGCACAAATCGATGCACGCGTCGCAGACTCTGTTGCATTCTTGCGCGCGGCCATTTGCTTCGGGATTCATTGTCATGCGCTGCACGTCGCAGCTCTCCGGGACACGGCAGGTGATGGGAGCGGACCGGGTTCGTCTGACGACGAATTGGGTCGTGGGCACGGTCGCGCTCGGTTTGATGGCGACGGCCGCTCCCGCTTTTGCTCAGGTCGCCCCGCCTCCGCCAGCCCCCACGCCGACGGCGTCCTCGACGAATTACGACCAGTCGGTCGGCAACGGCGCGCTCAATCTCGGCTCGAATTTCCTGGAGCGGCTCGGCAACCAGGCATCCGGTGGCGTCAACCGGGCGTTCCGGACCAATCCCGGCGGCGGCGGGGCGTCAGCAGCCACCGAAGATCCGCGCTACCGCACCTGGTTCGAGGGCTACGGCATCTCGGTCCGCACCGACGCGCAAGGCGACTTCGTCGGCGACAGGCGCAAGACGGT
>NZ_JALBGZ010000085.1:0-13900 GCF_023006515.1 Bradyrhizobium sp. PRIMUS42 | reverse complement strand
GGACCGTGAGGCGCGGCTCGAATCGCGCGCGCCGGCCGTCGCGGCAGCGCCGACCAACCAGTTCGCCAAGAACCAGGGCTTCGACAATGTCCTGGTCCGGCTCACGACCTCGCTCGATCAGGTCGAGCGTCGCCAGATGGCGGCGCTCAGCGCCGTCGAGGAAGGCATGGATTCACGCATGCGCCGGATGCGCGGCGTCGTCAGCGATCTCGGCCTCAATCTCGCCAATCTCGAAGCCGCCGTGCCGCGCACGGCGATGGGCGGGCCGTTCGTGCCCGTCAAACTGACGGCCAATGCCGGACCGTTCGAGAAACAGCTCAACCGCATCAACATCACGCGTGCCGAGATGGATCGTCTCAACCGCACACTGGCGCTGGTGCCCTATCGCAAGCCCGTGATCGGCGAGGTCGAGTTCACCTCCGGCTTTGGCGTCCGGAGCGATCCGTTCCTCGGACGGCCCGCGATGCATACCGGGCTCGACTTCCGCGCCGCCAGCGGCGATCCGGTTCGCGTCACCGCCTATGGCAAGGTCGTTTCCGCCGGCTGGTCCGGCGGTTACGGCCGCATGGTCGAGGTCGACCACGGCAATGGGCTTTCGACCCGCTACGGCCATCTCTCCGAGATCAACGTCAAGGTCGGCGAGATCGTGAAGATCGGCCAGGTCGTCGGTCTGGTGGGGTCGACCGGCCGCTCCACCGGCCCGCATCTGCACTACGAGACCCGCATCGAGGGCGAAGCCGTCGATCCGCAGAAGTTCTTGCGCGCCGGTGTGCGCCTCAGCGCGGGCTAGCGCCGGCTCAAAGCTGGCGAGCTACTGGCTGCGCTCGTGCCCGACCTCCCCGGTGATGACGTCGCCGAACAGCTCCCAGGCTTGCCCGTTGAAACGCATCAGCTGCATCTGCTCGATCGGGAAATAATCGTCCGGCGAGGTGTTGACCATGATGCCGGGTAGCATCAGGTCAGTGTGAAAATCCTTCAGGTTTGCCGCTTGCTTCATGACGTTCTCACGGGTGAGATTGTCGCCGCACTGTTTCAACACCTGCGCCATCGCTTCGGCCTGGACATAGCCATAGACGTTGTTGGAATTGGCCTTGTCGCCATCAGGGTAATACTTGTCCATGAACGCGCGCCAATTCACCACGGCGGGATCCTTGTCCCAGGTCGGATCGGTCGGGTCTTTCAGATAGACCGTCGAGATGATGTCCTTGGAATAGTCGAGGCCGGCGGGCTTGAGCACCGAGGCGACCGAGGTCGCGGTGTTGGCCAGGAAGAATTTCGGCTTCCAGCCGAGCTCGCCGACCTTCCGGATCGCCTGCGCCGATCCTTTCGGCGCGGCCCATGAGAAGAAGATGTCGGCGCCGGAATCGTGAAGTGCAACGATCTGCGAGTCGATCGAGGGATCGCTGACCTCGTAGGATTTGTCCGCGATGATCATGCCGGCCTTGTCGCCGAGCCCGTCCTTCAGACCCTTGAACTGGTCCTTGCCGGCGTCGTCGTTCTGCCAGAACACCGCGATCTTGCTGTTGGGGAAATGATCACGGATGTACTTTGCGTAGATTCTCCCCTCGCTCTGGTAGTTGGGTTGGAAGCCCATGGTCCACGGGAAATTCTTGGGGTCACCGAACTTGGTGCCGCCGGACGCGACGAAGAGTTGCGGCACCTTCTTGGCGTTCATGTATTTCATGATCGCGGAATTCGAGGGCGTGCCGAGCGGCTGGAAGATCAGCAGCACTTCGTCGCTCTCGACCAGCTTGCGCGCCTGCTCGATCGCCTTCGGCGGCGAATAGGCGTCGTCATAGCTGATGAAGTTGATCTTGCGTCCGTTGATGCCGCCCTGGTCGTTGATCATCCTGAAATAGGCGGCCTCGGTCTTGCCAATCACACCATAGGACGACGCCGGCCCGCTATAGGGCATGATGTTGCCGATCTTGATCTCGGTGTCGCTGGCGCCGGGGTCGTATTTCTTCTGCGCCAATGCCGGTGCCATGACGAGCACGCCGGCAGCAAACATGGCGAGGGCAGCAAGGTTTTCGCGACGACTTGGCATCGTTCTCTCCCCTATGTTTTTCTAAATAGTCTTGGTTTTGCGGAGAGTGTCGCAAGGCGGCTTGCCGCTGGCAAGCGCTTCGATTTTCCGCAAAATGAAACGAACCTACGTGCCGCGTCGCAGCAGGCTCACTGCGCGCCCGTCAATCACGAGCAAGGCGCTGCCGATGACGATGGCGCCCGCAATCTCCCGCATCGAGATCGGCTCGCCCAGCAGCAGCCATCCCAGCAGAATGGCGGTGACGGGAATGAGCAGCGTCACCAGCACGACGTTGCTCGCACCCGAGCGCCGCAGTATCTGAAAGAAGACGATGTAGGCGAGCGCCGTCGAGAGGCCGGCGAGGCCAAGCACCGCAAGCCAGGTTGTGAGGCTCGGCATCGGCAGACCCCAAGGCTGCTCCACAGCACTCGCAACGAGCGCCATCATCACTGTGGACGCCATCAGCTGAAACGTTGCCGTGCCGAGCGGGGCCGAGTCCTTCAGCAATCGCCGGGCCGCCAGTGCCGCAACGCCATAGCTCAATGCGCCGCCCAGGCAGAGCAGGATGCCGAGCCCCTGCCCGGTCCTGGTCTCGATGCCCCATCCGCGCAGGATGATCACGCCCGCAAGGCCCAGCGCCACACCGGCCACGCGGCGTACCTGCAAAGCCTCCTCGCCCGCCGCCGCCATCACGAGAACCGTGAACAGCGGCGTGGTCGCGTTCAGGATCGAGGCCAGCCCGCTCGGAATGAACGTCTGGCCGATCACGATCAGCGAGAACGGGATGACATTGTTGAGCAGCCCGATCACAACGAATGGCGTCCAACCTGAGATGCTCTTGGGGAAGCCGAGCCCCCGCACGCGCAGGAGTGGCACGAGAATGGCCGCGCCAAGTGCCACGCGCAGAAACACCAGCGTCAGCGGCGGCAATTCCCGCAAAGCGGCGCCGTTGAAGAAGAACGAGCCGCCCCAGAGGATCGAGAGCACCGCGAGCAGCGACCAGTCGCGCGCGTCGATCCGGTTGTCACTCGATGGCATGGGCTCTCACATCCGTGGTCGAGCCCGCGGACCTAGGGCGACGGGGCGAACAGTGCCACCCGATTTCCGATGAAATGCCGGTTTACGAAACCGATGCCGGCAATGAATAGGGCGATCGAATTTGTCCCACGCGATGGTGACCGGCCAGGACGTTTAACTCATGAACCCGATCAGCCCGCGCGGAGGCTGCGCCTTGTCCGTTCAGTTTTCAATAGCGGACATGGCGAGGCGCTTGAGCTGGGAGTGGCCGACCACCACGGGATTGCGCACTCCAAGTTGATCAAAAGCCTTCGCGATGGGCGTCCAGATGCGCGTGCGCGGACGGTCGCTGTAGCCAAACCCTGGCCGGTCGAAGCAAACGACGCGATAATTGTGGGCCAGGTGGTCGACCAAACCGCTTAGGACGAGATCCTGAATCATGGTGCCGTTCCCAGGACCACGCAAGGCGCGGCGGCATCGCCCCGTTCGATACAGTGAAGGCGCACACCGTCGCAATCGGTAAAGACGCCGATAGGCGGATTCGTTCGCTCCGCTGTCACCTGAAACGCGATGTTTGCCGAGGATCAGAACGACAAGTCATTCCTGATCGCGGGTCCCTCGGATTGGTGGCATCTAACCCGCTAAGGGCTGCTGATTTCGCTCCCTCGTTGTGAGCCGCTCTCCCCAGCCGAAAGAACCGTGATCGGCGCGTGCGTGATCCGCGTTTGCGTCCATCCTTTGCCGCAGCGGGTACGGCTTGCAGTTATCGTCCCGGCAGAGCCGTGAGCTCTCGGGGCGGCTTGATGCGCCAGAACGGATATGCCGCCAGTTCGTTCGAATGCTGCGCGAACATATCGACCCGTCTGCTTGTAAACTCCGTAATGACGCCGAAAAATTCAGTTGGTGACCTGATCGTCGCAAGTCTCAGGGCGAATTCGAAAGCAAATTGCGCGTTGGCCCCGGCTATCTCAAGAAGCTTCGCTTGATACGCCTGCATGTTTGCCGTCGCTAAAGCAAAGCCTTTCGTTGGATCGCTATCCGTCATTCTCTGACTGAGGTCATCTACTAAGGCATCGGCCCGAGGCTCAATGATAGAAACCTCGTGTTTAGGATCATCATGAAGCTCAGGAGGCGGTTCGATCGAGACTGCCGCAGCAGAGTGAAGTAAATCCTCTTTTTGGCTTCTAACAACGGCCTGCTTGTTCCGTTGGGCCCGCGCGGCCATTTTCGGATTGCGGGCGCGCTTTGGCGCTGTCGCCGGTTTGCGTTTGCTCATCTGACGCTCCATGAAAATGGGGGGCGACCACAACGGTCATTTCTGAAAGGACAACAGGCTTTGTGACGTGGCGTTCCAAGCCCCGTGCTTTGTTGGAGTCCCGCATGAACTGAGACCAATTGCACGTTCTGCGATGTCGACGATGATTTTAGGTAGCAAGTCCAACCAACAAACGTCTAACTGGCGATCTTCCTGGCCCATGCTCAACGGCGTCAGTCTGAGAACAAGCCAGACTACCCACCGAGCGAATGCTCGAGGAAGAAGCGCAGCATTTCCCTCGTCGCATCCGGCCCTTGCGGATCAGTGTAGGACCCGGCGGGGCTGCCTCCTGACCACGCGTGTCCGGCGCCATCGATGTTCCAGTGTTCGGAAATCGCCCGACCGGCCCCGTCGATCAGGACGGTGCGAGTATAGGCATGGCCGCCAGGTACGCGTCCGCGAAGTACCTTCGTCGTCGGCCGCGTCGCCCTGGCGGACTGCTCGATAATCTGATCGCCATTCTTTGGATGCACCGTAGTGTCGCAATCGCCATGGAAAACGATGGTCGGCACAGAGGTTTTGCCATCCGCAATTGCCTTGGAGCCGCCTCCCTGCCGCATGGCGACGAACGCGGAGGGAAGATCGCTCGCGGCTCCGCACGCGAGGCCCGAATGAATGCCGACCGCCGCATACAGGTCGCTATACGTTGCGCCCATGATGGCGGCGGCGGCCCCGCCGGCCGACAGACCCGCGACGTATACGCGCTTTGGATCGATCGCATGGTCGCGCATGATCTGGCGGGTAATTCCGGCGATCATCGAGGGCTCGCCCCCGCCGCGGCGCTGGTCGCCCGTGCGAAACCAGTTCCAGCACTTCGAATGATTGGCTCCGCTCGGCTGCTCAGGATAGACCACGAAGCAATTCTGCTCTTCCGCCAGGAAGTTCATCCGGGTGCCGGCCGCGAAATCGTCCGGCGACTGGGTGCAGCCATGAAGCATGACGATCAGGGGAAGCCGTTGTCGCTGACAGCGGCTTGGGATGAACAGCTTGTATATCCGGCTTCCCGCGGCGTTACTGAAAGTACCGGCGATAAACCGTGTGCCCTCGGGCATGATGTCCGATGGGGACAGAGGAGCGCGCGTGATCGGACTTCGCAGGCCGAGCCCGGAAAAATCCCCCATGCCGTCGAGCAGTAAGGAGCGTCTGCGTCCCTGAGCAGAGCGGGTCGGCGCAATCTGCGGAGCTTCCCGTTCCTCGACAATTTCGGCCGTGGCGTCGATGGTAAGCGGATCGAGCCGCGGGTGCCGAGCCTGAGAGGCGCCGCGAGACTCCGGTCTTGGAGCGCTACCGCCCTGGAGCATGCGCTGCAGCAGCGCGGTGGCCTCGACCAGTTGGCCAGCACGGGTGAGACGGGTTGCTTCGCGGACTATGTCTTGATTCAGCATCGTTCACCTCGTTCTGTCGGCGAGAGCGGCCTTGACCGCGGGAGTGGCGTGAAGGGCCCCCAGCACCGAGACCGACGCGATTGTGGCGCGAGCCAACTCGGGAGTGACGTCCTGGGCGATGGTGGCTAAGCCCAAAACATTGATCTGCAGCATCTCGCCGGCGCGCCGCGCCGCTTCGAGATCCTCGCGAGTGTAGTTGCGCAGCCCGAGGTCCAGTTTCTTCCGGGCCGTGGATCGTCTGACGACCTCTACGTGGCGCTCGAGCTGGTTCCGGATTGCTGTCCGGATGAAATCGGTCCGGTTCGAATAGAACCCTTCCTGCACCATAAGATCGACGTGACCGAGGTCGACATAGCCAAGGTTGATCGTGATCTTCTCGGTGTCGGGGGCCTTGGGTCGCAGCTCGCGCACATTATCGGCCATAGCTAACATCCATTCTTACCATCCCTCTGGATGGTATATGGATGTCACCTAGATACTTCCAAGCGCCTTTCAAGGGCGAAGGACGGCCTTGGGGTCAATGGCTGCCTTGCTCCGCTCGCATCGCCCTGTTCGGGTCGCCTTCAGGAAGCAGACCTAGCTGCACTCAGAGCTAAGGTCAGGGATGGGCCACAAGCCGCCGAATACCTTCAAGGTCGGAGACTTTCGCTTTGCCTTGCTAAGCTGAAGTTTATGAGCACACGCCCTAAAGCATGATCCGGAAAAGTGCGCAGCGGTTTTCCGAAAAGATCATGCTTAAACAACAACCTAAAGCGCGGTGACGATTCATCCTAATCGCATCGCGCTTTAGGACCGCTTCTTCGGCCGCGACACCAGCTCGATCATCCTGCCTTCATCATCATCCGGCATCGCAGCCTTCGCCTGCGCGTAAGACTCGACCGCGGCACGCGAGACCAGCGGCTTGTCCGCCAGCAGGCTCTCCGCGAGCTTCACCGCATAGGCTGCATCCTTGTGCCGCAGCGCTGCCGTGAAGGTCGCGCCGGAAAAATCGCGGGCGACCATGCGCTTGGAGTGACGCTGCACCTGGGGGCTTGCGGCCACGCCCGCCTGGATCGATTCCAGCACAAGATTCATGTCGAGCCCGGCCTGCTCGGCGATCGCGAGGCCCTCGGCGAGCCCGGCGATCTGGATCGCGCCCATGAGGTTGTTGATCAGCTTGTAGACCGTGCCGGTGCCGACGGCGCCGAAATGGCGGATGGTCGAGCCGATTGGTTCGAGATAAGGCCGCGCGCGCTCGAGATCGGCCGCGTCGGCGCCGGCCAAGAGCGTCAACTTCCCGGCCGCGGCCGCGTCTGGCAATCCGGTTACGGGACAGTCGATGTAGATCAGCCCGCGCGCGTTGAGCTCGCGGCCCATCTCGCGGGCGTGGTCATAAGAGACGGTCGAGCATTCGATCGCGATGGTGCCTGATTTCGCGGTCTTGGCTGCGCCCTTCGGCCCGAGCCAGACTGCGCGGGAGGCTTCGTCGTCCGCCACCATGGTCACGACGGCGTCGGCATCGATCGCGGCATCCTCAGGCGAGGTCGCCCAGTGCGCGCCGCGCGCGATCAGGTCGTCAGCCTTGGCCTTGCTGCGATTCCACAGCGTCACCGTGAAGCCGGCATCGAGATAGCGGCCGGCCATACCGTGGCCCATCCGTCCAAGCCCGATGAAGGCGATGCGGGGCATGATCAGTCCACGTCCTCAATGTCGGCACCCGTGGTCCCGAAGGCGCGTTGCGCCAAGGTCGCGGCCATGAAGTCGTCGAGCTCGCCGTTGAGAACGCCCGACGTGTCGGAGGTCTGCACGCCCGTGCGCAGGTCTTTCACCATCTGGTAGGGCTGGAGCACATAGGATCGGATCTGGTGGCCCCAACCGATATCGGTCTTGGCAGCCTGGTCGGCAGCGGCCTTCTCCTCGCGCTTCTTCAGCTCGATCTCGTAGAGGCGCGCGCGCAGCATGTCCCAGGCCTGGGCCCGGTTCTTGTGCTGGGAGCGGCCGGCCTGGCAGACCACCGCGACACCAGTCGGAATATGCGTCAGCCGCACCGCGGATTCGGTCTTGTTGACGTGCTGGCCGCCGGCACCGCCCGAGCGCATGGTATCGACGCGGACGTCGGATTCCTTGATGTCGATCTTGATGCTGTCGTCGATGACGGGAAACACCTGCACGCTCGAGAACGAGGTGTGCCGCCGTGCGTTGGAATCGAACGGCGAGATGCGGACGAGGCGGTGCACGCCAGCTTCGGTCTTCAGCCAGCCATAGGCGTTGTGGCCCGAGACCTGGATGGTCGCCGACTTGATGCCGGCCTCTTCACCTTCGGACTCTTCCAGGAACTCGACCTTGAAGCCGTGCGTCTCGGCCCAGCGCGTGTACATGCGCAGCAGCATCTGCGCCCAGTCCTGGCTCTCGGTGCCCCCGGCGCCGGCGTGGACTTCGAGATAGGAATCGAAACGGTCGGCCTCGCCCGACAGCAGCGCTTCGAGCTCGCGCCGCGCGACTTCCTTCTTGAGGTTCTTCAGTGCAGCTTCAGCTTCCTTGACGACGCCCTCATCGCCCTCGGCTTCGCCGAGCTCGATCATGCCGATATCGTCTTCGAGCTCCTGCTCGACCTTGCCGATGCCGCCAAGCGAATCCTCCAGCGAGGTCCGCTCCTGCATCAGCTTCTGGGCCTTCTGGGGATCGTTCCAGAGGTTGGGATCTTCTGCGAGCTTGTTCAGCTCAGCGAGGCGCGCCGTCGATTTCTCGACGTCAAAGATGCCTCCTCAGCAGCCCGACTGACTGCTTGATCTCTTCTACCAACCGTTCGATTTCGGCGCGCATGTGGTTCTCTGATCTCGCGGAATTGGTCCGCGTTCGATTGCAACGGGATGTAACGGCGGCAGCGCCAAAGCGCAACCGCCTGGGACCTCAGCGGTCGGCGTTATCCGGCCTCAGTACAGTCCGCCGGTGCCGGGCCGCATGAAGAAGCCGGAATCCGGCTGCTGCTGCTGCGAGGCCGGCATCCGCCCGTCGGCGTCGGCAACGCCGATGACCGAATAATTGTCCGGCGGCGCCGTGCCCGGCTTGAAGGCTTCAAGGATGGTCCCGCCGGTCTCACCGGGACCTGCGCGCATACCGGTCTTGGAGACGACGCGCACGAGCTTGATGCCGGCAGGCACCTTGAACGGAACCGCGGGCTTGTCGGCAAGCGCGAGCTTGAGGAAATCGCGCGCGATGGGAGCCGCCAGATGGCCGCCGGTTGCGGCATTGCCCTTCCCCAGCGGCCGCGGCTTGTCGTAGCCCATATAGATGGCGACGGCGACGTCGGGCGAGAAGCCGACGAACCAGGCGTCCTTGGCCTCGTTGGTGGTACCGGTCTTGCCGGCGACGGGCTTGCCGACTTCCTTGATGACGGTGGCCGTACCGGCCTGCACCACGCCTTCCATCAGTTCGGTGATCTGATAGGCGGTCATGGAGTCCAGCACCTGCTCGCGGCGGTCGATCAGCTGCGGCTCAGGCTGGCTCTTCCAGCCGCCCGGCGCGTCGCAGCCGCGGCATTCGCGCTGGTCGTGCTTGAAGATGGTGTGGCCGTAGCGGTCCTGAATACGGTCGATCAGCGTCGGCTTCACCCGGCGACCGCCATTGGCGAGCATCGAATAGGCCGTCACCATTCGCATCGCCGTCGTCTCGCCGGCGCCCAGCGCGTAGGAGAGATAGTTCGGCAGTTCGTCATAGACGCCGAAGCGGCGGGCATATTCGCCGATCAAGGGCATGCCGATGTCCTGCGCGAGGCGCACCGTCACCGTGTTGAGGGACTGCCGCAGCGCGTTGCGCAGCGTCACCGGTCCCTGGAACTTACCCGAGGAGAAGTTCTCCGGCCGCCACACGCCTGCGCCCTGCCCCTGATCGATTTCGATGGGTGCGTCGAGCACGACGGTCGAGGGCGTATAGCCGTTGTCGAGCGCAGCCGAATATACGATCGGCTTGAACGACGACCCCGGCTGCCGGTAGGCCTGCGTCGCGCGGTTGAACTGGCTTTGGTCGAACGAGAAGCCGCCGACCATCGCGAGCACCCGGCCGGTCCAGGGATCCATCGCTACCATGGCGCCGGACACTTCGGGGATCTGGCGCAGCCGATACTGGCCTTCGACCGGCTGTCCCTCCTTGCTGTAGAGCGGATCGGCATAGATCACGTCACCGGGCGCTAGCACCTGCGCCACGGACGTTGGCGTCTTGCCCCTGGCATTGCCCTGGGCCGCCCGCGCCCAGCGCACGCCATCGAGTGTGACGAGGCCGGTCTCGCGCTGCTTGCTGATGGCGCCGCCAAGTTCGCGGCTGGGCTGGAAGCCGATGCGCGCCGACTGGTCGCTGGTCTCCAGCACCACCGCCATGCGCCACGGCGAGATGTCGGAGAGTGATTTGATCTCGGCGAGCTTGACGCCCCAATCGCCCGAAATATCGAGCTTGCTCATGGCGCCGCGATAGCCCTGCTGCTCGTCATAGTTCACGAGGCCCGAGACCATGGCCTTGCGCGCCATCACCTGGATCTTCGGATCGAGCGTGGTGCGGACGGAGAGACCGCCCTCGTAGAGCTTCTTCTCGCCATAGCGCTCGAAGATGTCGCGACGGACTTCTTCGGCAAAATATTCGCCGGCGAAGGTGTGGGCGCCGTTGGAGCGGTTGGTGACGGCCAGCGGCTCCTTGCGCGACTTGTCGGCGTCGGCCTGCTTGATCCAGCCGTTCTCGACGAGACGATCGATCACGTAATTGCGGCGCTCGATGGCGCGGTCGCGGTTGCGAACCGGATGCAGCGTCGCCGGCATCTTCGGCAGCGCGGCCAGGTAGGACGCTTCCGCAACCGTCAGCTCGTTCACCGACTTGTCGAAATAGACCAGCGAAGCGGCTGCGATGCCGTAGGCGCCGAGGCCGAGATAGATTTCGTTCAGATACAGCTCGAGGATCTTGTCCTTCGAGTAGGTCTTCTCGATCCGCATCGCCAGCAAGGCTTCCTTGATCTTGCGGGCGAAGGAGACCTCGTTGGTCAGCAGGAAGTTCTTCGCGACCTGCTGGGTGATCGTGGAAGCGCCCTGCGGACGGCGGTTGGAGCCGTAGTTCTGGATGTAGACAACGCCGGCGCGCGCCATGCCGGTGTAGTCGATGCCGCCATGCTCGTAGAAATTCTTGTCCTCGGCCGCCAGGAACGCGTTGATCACTAGCTTGGGCACGGCCTGGATCGGCAGATACAGCCGCCGCTCCTTGGCGTATTCGCCGAGCAGCGAACCGTCGACCGCGTGCACGCGGGTCATCACCGGTGGCTCGTAATCCTGAAGCTGAGAGTAGTCCGGCAAGTCCTTGGAGAAATGCCAGATCAGGCCTGCCACGGCCCCGACACCGACAAGGAACATCACCGTTCCCGCGGCGAACAGGAAGCCCATGAACCGCACCAGCAAGCGCATTATGTGTTTATCCGTTCAAACTCTGGATCAGCCCAGTATCAGCCCCTTGGCGCCCCAAACAGGCGCCAACTTCACGTCGCGAATTCACCGGCTTACGCAATACCATCAGTGCCGGACTTAAGACGCTTGCCGAACGGGGTTCTCGCCGATTCCGGAACCCCCTGCGGCATTTTTATAAAGCGCCCGCTGTGGCCAAACTAGGGCTATTGCGAAGGGACGGAAAAACCCTTTCAGTTTGAAGACCCCCAGGGTCGCCCAATGGGCGATCCCGAGGTCGTCAATTTGACGATCCCCGGGTCCCGGGTCGTCAATTTGACGATCCCGCCGTGGCCAACCGCTTGGTCAAAAACCCGTCGATGGCCTGCGCCATCGAGCCCACAGCGCGGGACCGCCAGCCCTCGGAGACCAGATGCTCGAGGTCACCCTTGTTGGAGACATAACCGATCTCGACCAGCACCGAGGGCACGTCGGGCGCCTTCAGGACCCGGAAACCGGCCGACTTCAGGGGATGCTTGTGCATCCGCACCGTCGACTTCATTTCACCCATCAAAAGGCGAGCGAAACGGTTTGAAAAGGTGCGGGTTTCTCGCTGCGTGAGGTCGATCAGGATGTCGGCGACGTCGGTCGGCTCCTCCGCCAGGTTGAAGCCGGCGATCGCATCTGCTCGGTTTTCCGCATCCGCCAGCCGCTGGGCCTCGGCGTCGGACGCTTTGTCGGACAGCGTATAGATGGTCGCGCCCTGCGCATCGCCCTCGGCACGAGGCAGCGCGTCGGCATGAATCGAGACGAACAAGGCGGCCTTGAGATTGCGGGCGATCTTGGTCCGGTCATTGAGCGGAATGAAGGTGTCGTCATCCCGCGTCATGACCACACGGTATTTACCGGCCTTCTCCAGCTTGTCGCGCAGCGCCAGCCCAAAGGCCAGCACCAGGTTCTTCTCGCTCTCGCCGCTCGACTGCGTGCCATTGTCGATGCCGCCATGGCCGGGATCGATCACGACCACCGGGCGGCCGTCGGCCTTCTGCTGCGCCGTTTCCGGGGCTGTCGTCGCGGGAGCCGGCGCAGGCTTCGCCTCGGCGATGGTGGGCCGCAGCTCGGGACGATTTTCCGACGCGAGCGACTGCGCGAAGGCGGCACGGTCGACCTCTTCCAGCTCCAGCACAAGCCGGGCCGGCTGGCCGTTGGCCGCCTCCACCACGTAGGACTTCGCGATCCTGGCCGGTCCCGTCAGGTCGAACACGATTCGCGAGCCGCCGGGCATGACGAGCCCGTAGCGGAACGCCTTGACCAGTCCACGCCCCCCGGCGGCCCCTGTGCCCGCTGGCAGCTGAAAATTGACCTGCGGCACGTCAACGACCACCCGGTACGGGTCGGCCAGCGTGACGGCACGGAAGGTTATGGCCTGGTCGATGTCGAGAATGAAGCGAGTCTGCTTGCCGTCGCCGGCCAGCCGGGCGGCCGAGGCAACCGGGAAATTCGCTACCGCAACAGCGGGTTGCGGCTGGCTTTCCGCCGCCCTCAGGCGCGAGGAATCAGCACATGGCAATGCTGCAGCGCACAGTAGCGCGCATCCCAGCAGAATCCGTCGATTTGTGCGGCTCGCCACCGATTCCGTGCCTCCGAGCAGCCCTTTTAACGCAATAGAACCACAGGGTTAATCGATCCTTAATGACGGAAACACGAAACTCGCTGACTGTGACCGCCGTGCGACGCTCCCTTGCACGTATGGCTCATTCCTCGTATGTACGGAATGCTGACGGCCGATATTTCCGGTTGTGTCGCATTCAGCCTCCCGGTGCATCGCCGGAACTCTCAAGGTTTGAGAATTCCAGCGTTTTCCGTTCCCCTCTAAGACCAGCGCGGTGCGCGGCAGCGAGATGGAACGGGTCAAGCGTCGGCGGCGGACGGTCCTAGGTTACCACTCGCGTGACCGGGACAGTTCTGACAGCGACGTAACCCATTACCCGGTCCCTTGATCCCAAGGGAGCGGTTCGTGATCCCCAAGGCGAGCGCGCTCGCGCCATGCCTGGCCAGCAGCAACTGATTGAAGGGCGGCCTCGCCGCCCAATGTTTCATACGGGCCGACGCTTGATGCGCCAGACTGTGCCGACGAATTCTGAAGGACCATTCGCGACGCTGCGGAGTGAAAATCCCGCACGCCGCCTTGATCCTGAAGCTTCCGGTTCGGCAAGGCGCGAGAGACGGCGTTTCGGCCTTCCCCTCACCCCCGAATCAGGTGGACCGTCGCGTCACCCGGCGGCGCGATACGCGCCCACGGTGAATCGCGCCCGCCGCCGCCAAGAGTTAAGACATGCCCAACAAGATGTTGATCGATGCCACCCACCCGGAAGAGACCCGGGTCGTCGTGGTCCGCGGCAATCGCGTCGAAGAGTTTGATTTCGAGACCGCGCAACGCAAGCAACTGCGCGGGAATATCTACCTCGCCAAGGTCACAAGGGTCGAACCCTCGCTCCAGGCCGCCTTCGTCGAATATGGCGGCAACCGCCACGGCTTCCTCGCCTTCAGCGAAATCCATCCCGATTACTACCAGATTCCGGTCGCGGACCGGCAGGCGCTGATCGAGGCCGAGGAACAGGCCCATCGCGAGGCCGAGGAGGAGAGCGAGAACCGCTCTCACGGCCGCCGCCGTTCGCGCCATCGCAACTCACGCCGCCGTAGTCACGGCGAACGCGTCCGCAGCGACATCGTCGAAGGCACCGATCCCGCGGCCCAGCCGATC
>NZ_JALBGZ010000859.1:0-2406 GCF_023006515.1 Bradyrhizobium sp. PRIMUS42 | reverse complement strand
GCCGCGGCGCTGGTCGAGCACGCTGTCGAGCGCGGCGCGGAAACGGTCCTGGTCGAGCGGATGCAGCACCTCGAGCCACGAGGCCGCGGGTCCTTCGAGCGTACCGCGCTTCAGTCCGAGCAGCGCTTCGGTTTCGGGGCTGGTGAAGACCTTGTCGGCGGAGACGTCCCAGTCCCAGATCAGATCGCCGGAGCCGGCCAGCGCAAGGGCCCGCCGCTCGATGTCGGAGACGACGCCGGTGGTGGCGCCGCCGCCGGCAAAGGCGTGCTGCATCACCGTGAAGCCGATCAGCATCACGATCAGCACGAGGCCGCCGAGCAGGGCAGGGCCGACGATGTCGTTGGTGACGGAGCCCGCCACCGTCATGCCGGCCGCGACCACCCAGACCACGAGGAGGAACCAGGTCGGGATCAAGAGCACGGCACGGTCGAAGCCGTGCGTGGAGAGATAGACGATCAGCGCGAAGCCGGCGAATGCGATCAGCACCAGCGAGATGCGCGCGATGCCGGAGGCGACGGCCGGATCGAACAGTGCGAGCGCGACCAAGGACCCCAAGAAGGCCAGCCAGCCCACGGTGATGTGCGAATAGCGCACATGCCATCGGCTGAGGTTGAGATAGGCGAACAGGAACACCAGCAGCGTCGCCGCCAGGATCGCTTCACCCGCCGCGCGCCAGATGCGCTCGGCGTTGTTCGACATGTCGAGCACCTTGCCCCAGAAGCCGAAATCGACGCCGATATAGACCAGCACCGCCCAGGCCAGCGCCGCGGCAGCCGGGAACATGATGCTGCCCTTGACCACGAACAGGATCGTCAGCACCAGCGCGAGCAAGCCGGAGATGCCGATCACGATGCCCTGGTACAGCGTGAACGAATTGACCTTGTCCTTGTAGGCTTCCGGCTCCCACAGATAGAGCTGCGGCAGCTTGTCGGTGCGCAGCTCCGCAACGAAGGTGATGACGGCGCCGGGATCGAGCGTGACGCGGAACACGTCGGCGGTCGGGCTTTCCTGCCGCTCCGGCCGGTCGCCGGTCGAGGGCGTGATGGTCGCGATGCGCGACAGGCCGAGGTCGGGCCACAGCAGCCCCGAGGAGACGATGCGGTAATGCGGAGCGACGATCAGGCGGTCGAGCTGGTCGTCGGTGTTGTTGGCGAGCGCGAACACCACCCAGTTCTGGCCGCCCTCGCGGGCGCGCACCTCAATGCGGCGGACGATGCCGTCGGTGCCGGGCGCGGTGGAGACCTGAATGCGATCGGCATCGCTGCGCTGATGCTCGATCACGCCGGTGAGGTCGATCGCGGGCGCGTCACCGCGGACGCTGACCGCGTCGAGCGCGCGTGCAGGGGACGCGGCAACGAGCATCATGAGGCCCAGCGCGATGGGCGCGAGGCACCTGATCAGACGCAAGGTCAGTTCTCCGCGTTCGACGCAAACTTCGAGTGCAAGGCGACTCTACAAGGCGATTCTAAAAGGCGATTTCAGCCCGAACGGAAGCAGTTCGGTGCGTCGCGATAGATGCCACGAAAGCAAGGAAAATCAAAGGGTTTCCGCCAGCCCAGTGGGCCGGGGGGCCTACACCTCCAACACAATTTTGCCAATATGTGCGCTGGTTTCCATGCGCCGGTGCGCGTCGGCTGCCTTTTCCAGCGGGAAAGTGCTGTCCATCAGCGGCTTGACGCGGCCTTCACGCAAAAGCGGCATCACTTTCGCTTCGATCGCGGCCACCATCGCCGCCTTGTCCGCATTACTACGGGGGCGCAGGGTCGAGCCGGTATGGGTGAGGCGCTTGACCATCACCTTGGCGATGTTGACGCTGACCTTGGGGCCATTCAGCGTCGCGATCTGCACGATGCGGCCGTCGACGGCGGCGGCATCGTAGTTGCGGTCGACATACTCGCCCGCGACCATGTCGAGGATCAGATTGACGCCGGCTTTGTCGGTCTCTTCCTTGACCACGGCGACGAAGTCTTCGCTCTTGTAGTTGATGGCGCGGTCGGCCCCGAGCTTGAGACAGGCATCGATCTTGTCCTGCGATCCGACGGTGACGAACACCTTCGCACCGAATGCCTTCGCGAGCTGGATCGCCATGGTGCCGATGCCGGAGGAGCCGCCATGGATCAGCAGCGTCTCGCCGGCCTTCAGGCCGCCGCGCTCGAACACATTGTGCCAGACCGTCATCAGGGTTTCCGGCAGCGCGCCGGCTTCCTTGATCGACAGCGCCGGCGGAACGCTCATCGCCTGGGCGTCCTGGGCGATGCAGTACTGCGCATAACCACCGCCCGCGACCAGCGACATCACCTTGTCGCCGATCTTGTGCCGCTTGGCATTGCTGCCGACGGCGACGACTTCACCGGCGATTTCCAGGCCCGGCAGGTCGCTGGCGCCGGGCGGCGGCGGATAGGCGCC
>NZ_JALBGZ010000858.1:0-2421 GCF_023006515.1 Bradyrhizobium sp. PRIMUS42 | reverse complement strand
AGCGATCTTGCGCTGCGCGCGGTGGCGGAGGCCTCCGAGGGTAGCGTTGCAAGGGCCCTGACGCTGCTCGGCGGCGATGCCCTGAAACTTCAGCAGCGCACGGCGGCGCTGCTCGCGCGCCTGCCGCAGGTCGATCCGCGCGAATTGCACACGCTCGGCGATTCGCTCGGCACCAGCGATCGCATCGCACTTGCCGCCTTCATCGACGGCATCGATCGCTGGATCGCGGAACGCCTGCATGGGGACGAGGCCAATGCCAACCAGAACCTGCCGCGCCTTGCGCGCCTAGCCGAGGTATGGGAAAAGATCGTCCGCGCCGCGCGTGACACCGAAACCTACAATCTGGAGCGAAAACCCTTGGTTTTCTCGGTGTTCGGCTGGCTGGCGGACGCAACGCGCTAGGCGCAGGTTTGTTTCCAAATTTCGAGAAGCCGGTAAAAGGAATTCGTCGTGGCAACGCGAGCTAAGAAAACCGTCAAAGCCAAGGGCAGCAAGAAAGCTGCGAAAAAAGCCACGAAGAAGGCTGTGAAGGCGCGCGCCAGCAAGGCCGTCAAGAAGACCAAGAAGGTCGCCGCCAAAAAGGGCGTGAAGAAGAGCGTCGCGAAGACGGCGAAGAAGGCCGGCAAGAAAGTCGCAAAGAAGCAGGCCGTGGCCAAGAAGACGGTAAAGAAGGCGGCCAAAAAGCCAGCCAAGGCTCCGGCGAAGAAAGTGGCCAAGAAGGCGAAGGTGAGTGCGCCTGCCGTTGCCGCTGCGCCGGCGCCTGTTGCCGTGCCCCCGCAAGCCGTGAAGCCCAAGGTCTCGAAACCCGAGATCTCAAAATCCGAGATATCAAAACCCAAGATCTCTAAACCCAAGATCTCTAAACCCAAGGCGCCGCCTGCGCCGAAGCCCGTCGCAGCTCCGCAAGCCGCAGCACCCGTCGCCGCCCCCGCGCGCGACAACGTCTTCTACATCACGACCGCGATCGCCTATCCCAACGGCAGCCCGCATATCGGCCACGCCTATGAGGCGATCGCGACCGACGTGCTCGCACGTTTTGCGCGGCTCGACGGCAAGGACGTGTTCTTCCTGACCGGCACCGACGAGCACGGTCAGAAAATGGTTCAGACGGCCGCCGGTGAGAACATGTCCGTCTCCGCGCTTGCCACGCGCAATGCCGGCCGCTTCAAGGAGATGGACGAGCGCCTGAACGTGTCGTTCGACCGCTTCATCCGCACCACCGAGGAGCAGCATCATCGCTCCAGCCAGGAGATCTGGCGACGCATGGAGGCGAACGGGGATATCTATGCCGACACCTATGCCGGCTGGTACTCGGTGCGCGATGAAGCCTATTACGCCGAGGACGAGACGCGCCTGAACGATGACGGCGTCCGGCTTGGACCGCAGGGCACGCCGGTCGAATGGGTCGAGGAGAAGAGCTATTTCTTCCGCCTGTCGGCGTACCAGGACAAGCTGCTGAAGCTCTACGCGGATCATCCCGATTTCATAGGGCCCGACTCCCGCAAGAACGAGGTGGTGAGCTTCGTCAGAGGAGGCCTGCGCGATCTCTCGATCTCGCGCACGACGTTCGACTGGGGCGTCAAGGTGCCCGGCGACGAAGAGCACGTGATGTATGTCTGGGTCGACGCGCTGACCAACTACATCACCGGCGTCGGCTTTCCCGACGAAGGCGACGGAAACTGGCGTTATTGGCCGGCCGACGTCCACATCATCGGCAAGGACATCATCCGTTTCCATGCGGTGTATTGGCCGGCGTTCCTGCTGTCGGCCGGGATCCCGCTGCCGAAGCGGGTCTATGCCCATGGCTTCCTGTTCAACAGGGGTGAGAAGATGTCGAAGTCGGTCGGCAATGTCGTCGATCCCTTCAACCTCGCCGACCAGTATGGCGTCGACCAGATGCGCTATTTCTTTCTGCGCGAGGTGCCGTTCGGACAGGACGGCAACTACAACCACGAGGCCATCGTCGCGCGCATCAACGCCGACCTCGCCAACGATCTCGGCAACCTGGCGCAGCGTTCACTGTCGATGATCGCAAAACAGCTCGTCGGCGTATTGCCCGAGCCCGGCGAGTTCAGCGACAACGACAAGGCGATCCTGGCGATGGCCGACGGCATGATCACGGCGTCACGCGAAGCCATGGCGACGCAACAGATCCATCACTGGCTCAACGCCGTCTGGGCCGTGGTCGCGGAGGCCAACCGCTATTTCGCCGGCGAGGCGCCGTGGGCGCTCGCCAAGACCGATCCTGCCAGGCAGAAGACGGTGCTCTACGTCACCGCCGAAGTCGTGCGCCAGATCGCGATCCTGGCTCAGCCCGCGATGCCGGCCGCCTCGGGCTTGCTGCTCGACAGCCTTGGTATCCCCGAATCCGAGCGCAGCTTCGCGATGCTCGGCGGCGCCAGGCGGATCGCGCCCGGTTCG
>NZ_JALBGZ010000857.1:0-2425 GCF_023006515.1 Bradyrhizobium sp. PRIMUS42 | reverse complement strand
ACCTCTACGACGCGGCCCTCGGCCGCCGGCCGCCCGAGCAGGCGCCCGCGGCGTTCGGGGCATTCGCGGGCCCGGTTTTTGATCCCGACAACATCCCGGGGCATCTCGAGGCGTTCGAGGTTGGGCGCTGGAAGGCCTGATTCGGATCCTGCTTTGTTTTTGAGCACACAGATTCATCGCCTAAATATTCATCAGGGTGCTCGAATTTCGTGAAAGCGCGCCGCCCGGGATTTTCCGGGCGAGCGCCCAATCAGCTGAAAAGATAGATCTTTCCATTTTGGCCAAGCTGGCACGCAACTTGAATGTTGCAGTGCGGCCAGCTTGTCACAGGTGCCTGCTGAGCCGAGTCCCGCAGCAACGAAGCTGATCGGACCGTCGGGTGGCGAAGCCGGCTCTCAGGGCCAGCCCAGTTCCTCGCGGGTCGCGCCAATGTCCGTCGATGCCACCCTGGTGGCCGCAGGAGCTTCGTTACCGACCATGAAAATCGATACGCTCGCAGTCGACTTTACCGACGAGCAGAAACGCTATCTCGAAGGCTTCACGACCGGTTTGCAGATCAGCAAGGTCGGGCGCGGTCTCGGCGGCGCCGCCGCCGGCAAGGCGAGCACCGAGCCGACCGGTCCCGATGCCGTGCACATCAAGGCGCAGGACAAGGTCATCGCGTCCGGCAAGAAGCTCGCCGATCAGGAAAAGTTCAAGCGCGACGAGCATCCGTTCGATGCCTATCCGCGGCTGCGCCAGCAAGCGCTCGACAACGCGCCGCCGAGCCCGGCCGACAATTTCCGCTGGCGCTATTATGGCATCTTCTACGTCGCGCCGACGCAGGACTCCTATATGAGCCGTCTGCGGATTCCGAACGGCATCATGAAGCACTGGCAGATGTCGGGCCTTGCCGATCTCGCCGACGAGCTCTGCGGTCCCTACAGCCACGTCACGACGCGCGCCAATCTGCAACTGCGCGAGATCCCGCCGAAGAACGCGGTGAAGCTGATCGAAGGTATCCAGGATCTCGGCCTGTGCTCGCGCGGCTCCGGCGCCGACAACATCCGCAACGTGACGGGCACGCCGACGGCGGGCATCGATCCGCAGGAAATCATCGACACGCGGCGCTATGCACGCGAGTGGCACCACCACATCCTCAACGATCGCTCGCTCTACGGCCTGCCGCGCAAGTTCAACGTCGCCTTCGACGGCGCCGGCAGGATCGCGGTGCTCGAGGAGACCAACGACATCGCTTTCACGGCCTATGAGGTGAAGGACGGTTTCGGCGTCGAGCCCGGAATCTGGTTCCGGCTCGGCCTCGGCGGCATCACCGGCCACAAGGATTTTGCCAAATATTCCGGCATCATCGTCAAGCCGGAGCAGGCGACCGCTGTTGCCGACGCGATCGTGCGCGTGTTCATCGACCACGGTGACCGCACCAACCGCAACAAGGCGCGGCTGAAATATGTGCTCGACGCCATGGGGCATGACGGCTTCCTCAAGCTGGTCGAGGAACGGCTGAAGACGCCGTTCACGCGCGTGCCGGAAGAGGCGTTTCTCCCGCGCCCCGCAGCGGACCGCATGGCGCATGTCGGCGTGCACAAGCAGAAGCAGGGCGGCCTCAACTGGATCGGCGTGTCGCTGACGCTCGGCAAGCTCACAAGCGAGCAGATGCGGGGTCTTGCCAAGGTTTCGCGCGATCTCGGCGATGGCGAGATCCGGCTGACGGTCTGGCAGAACCTGCTGATTTCCGGCGTGCGCGACGAGAACGTCGATCTCGCGGTCGCGGCCATCAAGCAGATCGGCCTCGCGGTCGATGCCTCCCACATCCGCGCCGGCCTGATCGCCTGCACCGGCAATGCCGGCTGCCGCTTCGCCGCCGCGAATACCAAGCGCCATGCCGCCGAGATCGGCGACTGGTGCGAGCCGCGCGTTGCGATGGACAAGCCGGTCAACATCCACGTCACCGGTTGCCATCATTCCTGCGCGCAGCACTACATCAGCGACATCGGCCTGATCGGTGCGCGCGTGCCTGTCAACGAGGACGATACGGTCGAGGGCTATCACCTCTTCACCGGCGGCGGGTTCGGCCCCGACGCCGACGTCGGGCAGGAGGTCTATCACGACCTCAAGGCCGAGGACGCGCCCAAGACGGTCGAGGCACTGCTCAAGGCCTATATCGCCCATCGCACGTCTGCCGACGAAACCTTCCTCTCCTTTGCGCGCCGCCATGACGGCGAAACGCTGCGCAAGCTTGCCGATGCACAGGTGTCCGCATGAACCAGATCACCCCTCCGCCCAGGCTCGACATCATTCCCGCCAGCGCACCGTTCTCCGATGCGCAGCGCTCCTGGCTGAACGGCTTCTTCGCCGGCCTGCTGTCGCCTGACGTCGCCGCGCCGCTGTCGGCGGAGCAGGGCGCCGCCGTCATGCAAGGAGCTGC
>NZ_JALBGZ010000856.1:0-2425 GCF_023006515.1 Bradyrhizobium sp. PRIMUS42 | reverse complement strand
CACCGAATTGTGCGGTCTCGTGGATCGAGCCCCAGAGGCGGGCGGAATCGATTAGTCATCGCGCGGATATCGCGGATCTTGCCGATGGCGGAGGGAATGAAGGCCTGGCCGCCGAAGCCCGGATTGACCGACATCACCAGCACGAGGTCGACGAGGTCGAGGACGTATTCGAGCGTGCTGACCGGCGTGCCGGGATTGAGCGAGACGCCGGCCTTCTTGCCGAGCGCGCGGATCGCCTGCAGCGAGCGGTGCAAATGGGGACCGGCTTCCGCATGCACGGTGATGTGGTCGCAGCCGGCTTTCGCAAACGCCTCGAGATAGGGGTCACAGGGCGAGATCATCAGATGCGCATCGAACACCTTCTTTGTGTGCGGGCGCATCGCCTTGATGACGTCGGGGCCGTAGGAAATGTTGGGAACGAAGTGACCATCCATGACGTCGAGATGGATCCAGTCGGCGCCGGCGGCGTCCACGCTGCGCACCTCCTCGCCGAGCCTGGAGAAATCCGAAGCCAGGATCGAGGGCGCGATTGCCAGGGGGCGGGGGGCGAAGGCTTGGGTCATGGCGCGATTTCCCGTGGCGGCCGTGAAAGATGGCCTCGCCTAACATGGGCCTCCGTGGCGGGCAATGCAGGGGAGGCGTGCTTCCTGTGGGCGGAAATTTCTGCCGCGACCGGCACGAATTGCCGGTGTTCCCGGGCCATCCAAGCCGCGGCGGCTGCGGATTTCATTGAACTTTTTGCGCTGGCATGACGCTTGCTGACGTTACCCGACAGAACATTGGCGGCGGCATGCCGCATCGGTTGGAGTTGTGCAATGTTGTTGGCCCTTGGCGCCGTATCCAGCGCGCTCGACGCGATCCAGTCGCTGACGAACTCGAAGTCGTCTTCGTCGGCGCAGAAGGCGGGATCTTCGCAAGGCGCAACCAATCCGTTCGCGATCGACAGCACGGGCAGCATGACGACCTCGTTGGTCAGCTCAGGCAGCCCCCCACAGATCGCGCCGGAGACCATGAGCGCGCTGCTCGCGGCGCAGAGCCAGTCCACCGACGGCGCGAACAGTTCGGCGACCTCGACCTCGTCGAATTCGTCGTCCTCGGCGTCGAAGGGCCGGGAGGCTGCGCTGAAGGATCTGTTCTCGCAGATCGATGCGGATGGCGACGGCAGCATCACCAAGTCCGAGTTCGAGGACGCGCTGGGCGCCGGCGGCACCAACCTCGCGCAGGCCGATAACGTGTTCTCGAAGCTCGATGCGAACTCCGACGGCAGCGTCAGCCTTGACGAGATGTCGAAGGCGCTGAAGAGCGGCCACCACGGACATCATCACGCGCAAGGTGCCGGCGGCTCGGGCGATGGATCGGATTCCTCGTCGAAGTCGAAGGGCGGATCGACCTCGACCACGACGACAGCTGCCGACGGCTCGACCACGACGACCGTCACCTATGCCGACGGCTTCAAGATGTCGACGACGGTGCCGGGCACCTCCAGTCCCCGTAATTCGGCCTATGATCTGTTCGCGCAGTTGATGCAGCGGCAAGGCGGGCAGGGGCAAAGCGCCCCGGCGGCGGCCGGCTCGTCCATGTCGATGAGCGTGTGAGCGGCATCCGAGATTAGCCGGCATACTCGTGCGTGATGTCACGATAGACATACCGGTCACGGATTTCGTGGTTGAAGAACGTCCCCTTTGCGCGCGCGTCCCTGAACGCGGCGGCGACCTCGGGCGGAACGTCCTCGTAGACATAGAGGCGTCCGCTGACAAAGGTCACCTTCAGCTCGCGCGTGTCGGGCGAATAGCGAAAGAAGCGGATCACGGAAGACGGCATGGCGGTAAACCTTGGCCTGCCAGGTAACGCCGTATCCGCCGTTTCGTTTCTAACCGAATCTGTCCTTCCACGCCGGCTGCGCCCCCGGAAATGGCAGCGCGATCGCGTTGTACACGCCGCTTGCAATAGCGCGCGCGACCACGTTGGCGGCGACCATGCCGAGTTCGGTGAGCTCAACCAGCGGCTCGATCGGCTTCTCGCAGGTGGCCGCGGCGAACAGCACGTCGCCGTCGAGTGGAGCGTGCACCGGATAGATCGCGCGTGCAAATCCGGTCTGGGCGATCATCGCGAGCCGTTTGGCCTGTGCCTTGCTCAGAATCGCGTCGGTGACGACAAGGCCGATCGTCGTGTTCTCGCGCTCACTCGCGGCCGGACCGCCCTTGATACGCATCGCCAGCATGTCGGGCGTGAAGCTTGACGGCAGGCCGCGCCTGCCGAACTCGCCGTTTTCCTCGAACGGTGCGGCCCAGAACCAGGGGCCGTTGCCGACAGTAACGCTGCCGACCGCATTCACCACCACGATCGCGCCGACCTTGATGCCGTTCGCGGTCACGGCCGACGCCGAACCGATTCCGCCCTTGAAGGTGGCGGTGGTGGCACCCAG
>NZ_JALBGZ010000855.1:0-2429 GCF_023006515.1 Bradyrhizobium sp. PRIMUS42 | reverse complement strand
CGGCTCAGGCCCAGTCCGTACAGCGCGGCGAAGCCGGCCAGCCCTCCGACCGCCACGGTGGCGATGACGAGGGGGACCCGGCGCGTGGCGGAGGGCTTCTTGTCGAGCATATCGTTTGTCATCCGGTCGCAGATATGGCTATCAGGGGCCTCTTAATACGGCTGGCTGCGGCCAGCAAACGTGCGGCAAATCAAGGCGTGAGCAGGGGATCATGAGCAACAAGATGTGGGGCGGCCGGTTCTCGGAACGTCCCGATGAGATCATGGAAGAGATCAACGTCTCCATCGACGTCGATCGTCACCTCTACGCCCAGGACATTGCCGCGTCCAAGGCTCACGCTGCGATGCTCGCCGCGAAGGGCATCATCACGGGCTCTGATGCGAAAAATATCGGCAAGGGTCTAGACACGATTTTGTCAGAGATCGGCAAGGGCGGCTTCGAGTTCAAGCGCACGCTCGAGGACATTCATATGAATGTCGAGAGCCGCCTGTCCGAGCTGATCGGCCCCGCCGCCGGCAGGCTGCACACCGCGCGCTCGCGCAACGACCAGGTCGCGACCGATTTCCGTCTCTACGTGCGTGACGTTCTCGACGAGACCGATGCCGCGCTCGCAGCCTTCCAGCAGGCTCTGGTCGAGCGTGCGCTGGAGCACGCAGGCACCGTGATGCCCGGCTTCACGCATCTGCAGACCGCGCAGCCGGTGACCTTCGGCCATCATCTGCTCGCCTATGTCGAGATGGCCGCGCGCGATCGCGGCCGCTTCCAGGACGCGCGCAAGCGGCTCAACGAATCGCCGCTCGGTGCCGCCGCGCTCGCAGGCACCTCGTTCCCGATCGACCGCCACGCCACCGCAAAGGCGCTTCTCTTCGACCGTCCGATGGCGAACTCGCTCGACGCGGTGTCCGACCGTGACTTCGTGCTGGAGACGCTGTCGGCAGCCTCGATCTGTGCCGTGCACATGTCGCGCTTCGCCGAGGAGATCGTGATCTGGACCTCGCCGCTGGTCGGAATGATCCGGCTCAGCGACAAGTTCACCACGGGATCCTCGATCATGCCGCAGAAGCGCAATCCGGATGCCGCCGAGCTGGTACGCGCCAAGACCGGCCGCGTCATCGGCGCGCTCAACGGTCTGTTGATCGTGATGAAGGGCCTGCCGCTCGCCTATCAAAAGGACATGCAGGAGGACAAGCAGGGTGCCATGGAGGGCTTTGCCGCGCTGTCGCTGGCGATCCGCGCCATGACCGGCATGGTCCGCGACCTCGTGCCCGACGAAGCCAAGATGAAGCTTGCCGCGGGCGAGGGCTATGCCACCGCGACCGACCTCGCCGACTGGCTGGTGCGGACGCTGAAAATGCCGTTCCGCGAGGCCCATCACGTCACCGGCCGCATCGTCGCCAAGGCCGCCGAGGGCGGCGTGGCGCTGCACGAGCTGCCGCTCAAGGAGATGCAGGCGATCGAGCCAAAAATCACCAAGGACGTGTTCGGCGTGCTCTCGGTCGAATCGTCGGTGAAGAGCCGCACCAGCTTCGGCGGCACCGCTCCGAAGAACGTGACGGCCCAGGCCAAGGCCTGGGTGAAGCGGCTGGAAAAAGAGCGAAAATTGGGCTGAGGGTAAAATTTCGCTGATGTTTCATGGTCATCCGGGCTCTCGCCAGAGCGTGCCAATCTCTGTATGGTGCGGCCCGCGTAGTGGGGATTTCGTCGTGACGTCAAAGTTTCGCCCGGCCGGCTCGGGGTGGGCCATCATTGTCCCCTTCAGCCGTGACGCCGCGGTCGAAATAGGGCGGCAGCAACAGCACGTGACGCAGGCCGAGGCCGAGTGCG
This sequence comes from Bradyrhizobium sp. PRIMUS42, assembly GCF_023006515.1. Classification (NCBI taxonomy): domain Bacteria; kingdom Pseudomonadati; phylum Pseudomonadota; class Alphaproteobacteria; order Hyphomicrobiales; family Nitrobacteraceae; genus Bradyrhizobium; species Bradyrhizobium sp. PRIMUS42. Next base: position 605 of record NZ_JALBGZ010000855.1, on the reverse strand, counting down.
GCGCGCGAGAGGGCGATGCTGTCGGTGATGGCGGGAAAGCCGCCGCCGATGCCGATGCGTTCCGGGGCAACGCCGGCCTTGAGCACGGCTTCGATGGTCGCGACGCGCTCGGTGACATTGAAAGAGGTGCCCTCGCCGGTGGTGCCGAACAGCACGACGCCGTCGACGCCCTTGCCGAAAAGCTGGTTGGCGTGAGCCGCGAGCTTTGCCGAATCCACGCTGCCGTCGGCTGCCAGCGGCGTCGCCGATGCCACCCAGAACCCGCGAATTGCCTCGGTCATCACACTGCCCCTTGCTTGGCCCCCGAACTAAGCCTCTGATCTCAAAGGACCTTCCGAAGCTTAACCGGGTTTTGTTTTTGCTTTACTTTTCATCTTGTACCTTACATACAAGAAGCACGCAAACCCTTTCCGATGTCACGGCGCGCATGGGCGCAGTCATGTTTTGAGGAGGTCTCGCATGGACATGGTGACCCCTATCGGGCGACCCGACCAATTGCTCGGCGCCCTGCGCGACAAGCTCGGCGCAGCCGCCGTGTTGATCGGCACCGACGTGCCGGCGCGCAATTGCAACGATTGGAGCGCGAGCCTGCCGCAGACGCCGCT
>NZ_JALBGZ010000854.1:0-2429 GCF_023006515.1 Bradyrhizobium sp. PRIMUS42 | reverse complement strand
CATCAAACCCGCAAGCCCGATCAGCAGGCGGTGCGCCGCCGTCACGAGGCCCGCTCCTCCAGGAGCTTCGCCATTGCGGCGCGCAAGCTCTCCATGCCGGTCGAGCTGCGTGACGATGTCGCGAGCACGTTCGGGAACGCGGCCGGATGTTTGGCCAGCGCGGCCTCCGTTTCGGCGATGCGCGATTGCAGCTCGGAGGCCTTCACCTGGTCGGCCTTGGTCAGCACAATCTGGTAGCTGACCGCGGAGCGGTCGAGCGTCTTCAGGACTTCGAGATCGACGTCCTTGATGCCGTGCCGCGCGTCGATCAGCACGTAGACGCGCGCGAGTGAGGCACGTCCCAGCAGGAATTTGTGGATCAACTCGGTCCAGGACGCGACCTGGCTCTTGGGCGCCTTGGCATAGCCGTAGCCGGGCATGTCGACGAGGCGCAGGTCGGTCTTCCCTGGGACCTCGAAGAAGATCAGCTCCTGGGTGCGGCCGGGCGTATGCGAGGTTCGCGCGAGCGCGTTGCGGCCGGTGAGCGCGTTGATCAGGCTCGACTTGCCGACATTGGAGCGTCCGGCAAAGGCAACCTCCAGCCCCGCCATCGGCGGCAGCGTCTGGATCGAGGGAGAAGCCCAGATGAATTGCCAGTCGCGGGCGAACAGCTTTCGCCCGGCCTCGATCAGCTTCGCATCTTTGTCGTCGGTCATGCGAAGCTCTTTCTTGCACCGTCATTCCGGGATGGTCCGAAGGACCAGACCCGGAATCTCGAGATTCCGGGCTCGATGCTTCGCATCGCCCCGGAATGACAAGGAGAGACTACGTCGCCTTCCTTGCGAACGTCGCCTTGAGATTGTCGAACAGCTCCACCTTCACGCCGTTGCGGCGCATGATGTAGCTCTGTTGCAGAACCGAGAGCGTGTTGTTCCAGGCCCAGTAGATCACGAGGCCCGCCGGGAAGCCCGCCAGCATGAAGGTGAAGATCAGCGGCATCCAGTTGAAGATGATCTGCTGCGTCGGATCCGGCGGCGTCGGGTTCAGCTTCATCTGGAACCACATCGTGATGCCCATGATGATCGGCCAGATGCCGAGCGCGAGGTAATGGCCGAACACCGGGATCGTGGTCGGATCGAACGGGATCAGCCCGAACAGGTTGAAGAGGTTGGTCGGATCCGGCGCGGAGAGGTCCTTGATCCAGCCGATGAACGGCGCATGCCGCATCTCGATGGTGACGAATAGCACCTTGTAGAGCGAGAAGAACACCGGGATCTGGATCACCACGGGAAGACAGCCGGCGACCGGATTGATCTTCTCCTTGCGGTAGATCTCCATCATCTCCTGCTGCTGCTTCACCTTGTCGTCGGGGAAGCGCTCTTTCAGCGCCTGGAGCTGCGGCTGGACCGATTTCATCTTCGCCATCGAGGCGTAGGACTTGTTCGCCAGCGGGAAGAACAACAGCTTCACGATCACGGTCACCAGCAGGATCGACCAGCCGAAATTGCCGAAGAAGCGGAAGAAGAAGTCGAGGCCGAGGAACATCGGCTTGGTGATGAAGTAGAACCAGCCCCAGTCGATCAAGAGATCGAAATGGTTGAGGCCGAGCTCCTTGTTGTAGCCGCCGTGGCCCGCGAGCGGGAAGTTGATGCCGACGACGCCGGCTTCCTTGGCGCCGGCGAACAGCCGCGCGTTCGTGGTCGCGGTGCCGCCGATCGGCACGGTGATGGGATCGAGCAGATAGTCGGTCTGATAGGTGTGGACGTTGCCGCTCGGGTTGGACGAGAACCTCGCCTGCAGCCGCGCACCGGTGTCAGGCAGCAGTGCCGAGGCCCAGTACTTGTCGGTGATACCGAGCCACGCGTTGGTGACGTTGTTGAAGTTCACCTGCTTGGATTCGTCGACCTTCTTGTAGGCGTATTCCTGCAGGCCTTGATCGCCGAGATAGCCGATCAGGCCTTCATGCAGAATGTAGTAGCCGGAGACCTGGGGCGCGCCGTGGCGCGAGATCAGCGCGAACGGATAGAGCGTGACGGGCGCATTGCCGACATTGCTCACCTCGTCCTTGACAGTGAAGAGATAATGCTCGTCGACGGAGATGGTGCGGCGGAACGTAAGGCCATCGCCATTGTCCCACTTCAGCACCGCCGGCGTCGTCGGCGTCAGGCTGCCGCTGCCGTCCTGCTGCCAGACGGTCTGGGCATCAGGCATCTTCGCCGTCACGCCCGTCGCCGCGACCCAGCCGAACTCAGCGTAATAGGGTTCTGCGGTGCCCGAGGGCGAATAGAGGATGATCGGCGGCGACTTCGGGTCGACCGTCTCGCGGTACTGCACCAACGCGATGTCGTCGATGCGGCCGCCCTTCAGCGAGATGCTGCCGGCAAGCCGCGGCGTGTCGATCTTCACACGCGGGCTCGCGGCAATCGCGGCATCGCGGGCAACGACCGGCT
>NZ_JALBGZ010000853.1:0-2435 GCF_023006515.1 Bradyrhizobium sp. PRIMUS42 | reverse complement strand
GACGGCCGCATGCAGGCGTTCGGCCCGAAGGAGCAGGTGCTCGCCCAGGTGCTGCAGCCGCGCGTGACGCCGCCGGCACCGATCAAGATCGTCAGCGAAGGCGGAGTGGCCAAGCCATGAGCACGATGGCCATCGGCGGCCCGAAGCCTGCCGCGAAGAAGACCGTGCGTGAATCCATCAAGTTTCACCTGATCCTCGGCCTCGTGATCGTGGTCGTCCTTGTCGTCGGTCTCGGCGGCTGGGCGTCGACCGTTCTGATCTCAGGTGCGCTGATCGCGCCGGGGCAGATCGTGGTCGAATCCAACGTCAAGAAGGTGCAGCACCCGACCGGCGGCGTGGTTGGCGAGGTGCGCGCCCGCGATGGCGACCTGGTCAAGGCCGGCGACATCGTGGTGCGGCTCGACGACACCGTCACCAAGGCGAATCTTGCCATCGTCACCAAGAATCTCGACGCCGCGCAGGCGCGCGCGGCGCGATTGCAGGCCGAGCAGCGCGGTGTCGACAGAATCGAATTTCCGCAGGCCCTGCTCGAGCGCGCCATCGATCCTGACGTCAAGCTGCTGCTCTCCGCCGAAACCAAGCTGTTCGACGTCCGCGTCAACGGCCGCACCGGACAGAAGGCGCAGCTACGCGAGCGCATCACGCAGCTCAATGAGGAAATCTCGGGCCTCAGCGCCCAGGAGAAGGCGAAGGACCAGGAGATCTCGCTGGTGCAGAACGAGCTCACCGGCGTGCGGGAGCTCTACGACAAGCGTCTGGTGCAGATCTCGCGCCTGACCCAGCTCGAACGCGACTCGGCACGCCTCAACGGCGAGCGCGCGCAGTACATCGCCTCGCGCGCCCAGGCCAAGGGCAAGATCACCGAGACCGAGCTGCAGATCATCCAGGTCGACAAGGACGTGGTGAGCGAAGTCTCCAAGGACCTGCGCGAGACCAACGACAAGATCGGGGAACTGATCGAGCGCAAGGTCGCCGCCGAAGACCAGCTTCGCCGCATCGACATCCGCGCGCCGCAGGACGGCATGGTGCTGCAATCGACCGTGCACACGGTGGGCGGCGTCGTCACCGCCGGTGATGCGCTGATGCTGATCGTGCCGCAGGCCGACGATCTCCAGGTCGAGGCCAAGGTCAACCCGGTCGACATCGACAAGCTCCAGATCGGCCAGAAGACGCTGCTGCGCCTCTCGGCCTTCAACCAGCGCACCACACCGGAGCTCAACGGCCTCGTCAGCCGCGTTTCGCCCGACGTCACCACCGACCAGCGCACCGGTCAGAGCTACTACACCATCCGCGTCTCGATGCCCGCCGAGGAGATCGCCCGTCTCGGCGACGTCAAGATGATTCCCGGCATGCCCGTGGAAGCCTTCGTCCAGACTGGCGACCGCACCATGCTGTCCTATCTGATGAAGCCGCTGCACGACCAGCTGATGCGGGCGTTCCGGGAGAAGTGACACGCGAAAGCGCGTCATCCGGGCGCGCTTAGCGCGCATCCGGGATCACGGACGGCAGACTCGGTCTCGTAGGGTGGGCAAAGGCGCAAAGCGCCGTGCCCACCATCTTTTTATGACGAGCGTATTGGTGGGCACGCTTCGCTTTGCCCACCCTACGGCATCTCCTTCTTTGCTATAGTTCGACTCGAGCCTCAGCAAACCGGCGGTCGACCCATGCAATCTCTCCCCTCCATCGCCACCGAATCCTTCTCCGACGCGTCCCTCGCCGTTGCCCGCCTGGAAGAGATCTACGAGCGCAACACGAAGTTCCTGCGCGACCGGTTCGAGGCCTATGTTGGCGGCGAAGCGATCACGACGCGGGTGCGGGCCTATTATCCCTTCGTCCGCGTCACCACCGCAACGCATGCGCGCCTGGATTCGCGCCTGGCCTATGGCTTCGTCGCCGGCCCCGGCGTGCACGAGACCAGCGTCACACGGCCGGATCTGTTCCGCAGCTATCTCGTCGAACAGATCGGACTGCTGATCCAGAACCATGGCGTTCCGGTCGAGATCGGAGAATCGTCCGAGCCGATCCCGATCCACTTCGCCTACCGCCGCGATATCAACATCGAGGCCGCCATTACCACCAGCGAGAATTCCGCCGTCGCACGGTCGCTGCGCGATGCGTTCGACGTGCCTGATCTCGCGACGATGGACGATTCGATCGCCGACGGCACGTTCGAGCTCCAGCCCGGCGCGCCCGAGCCGCTGTCGCTCTTTCGGGCCGCTCGCGTCGATTACTCGCTGCGCCGGCTCTATCATTACACCGGCACCGACCCCGAGCATTTCCAGAATTTCGTGATCTTCACCAACTACCAGTTCTATGTCGACGCCTTCGCGCAAGCTTGCCAGCAGCGGCTCCAGTCCGGCGAGGCCGGCCTCGAAGCCTTCGTCACGCCGGGCAATGTCATCACGCGCAGCGGCGGCGCCACCAGCGGGGACGCG
>NZ_JALBGZ010000852.1:0-2436 GCF_023006515.1 Bradyrhizobium sp. PRIMUS42 | reverse complement strand
CAGGGCGGTGGCGCGGGCCACCGGCGTGCCGCCGGGCATCCCGTATTCGAGCGACATCGACGAGCTCAGCACGCTCCATCGCGACAAGGAAATTGCGGCGAGGCTGGCGCGGCTGAAGTCACGCTCCTGAGTACCGTGTCATGAGCGCTCTGCTCGAACACGTCATGTCGCCGGAGGTCAGGCCGTTCGCGATCGCGGCGGCCATGATCGTCATCGTCGGCTCGATCGAGGTAGTCTCGATGCTGGTCGGGGCCTCCTTGAGCGAGATGCTCGGCACCAACATCGACTTCGGCCATCCCAGCGACAATGGCGTGATCAACGCCATCTCCTGGATCAATGTCGGCGGCGTGCCGCTCTTGATCTTCCTGCTGCTCCTGCTCGGCGCGTTCTCCATCACCGGCTTCCTGATCCAGGACATCGCGCGGATGCTGGCCGGTCCCTTGCCGGCCTCGGTCGCCTCGGTCGGGGCCGTCGTCGTGTCGGTTCCGATGGTCCGCGCGGCCAGCAGGGCCATCTCGCGGGTCATTCCCAAGGATGAAAGCTACGCCGTCGGCCTAGGCGATCTCGTCGGCCGCATCGGTGAGGTCGTCATCGGTCCGCTCGACCAGGGACCGCCCGGCCGCGTCAGCGTCGCCGATATCCACGGCAACCGCCATTTCGTCTGGGCGGTCGCCGCGCCGTCGTCAACACCCCTGCCGCAGGGAACCATGGTCCTGCTGGTCGACCGCGACGGCACCCGCTTCGTCGCAGTGAAGGCCGACGATGAACTTAAGCCGTCCAAGCCACCTCTAAGCAGCTAGCAGTTCATTCATTGGAGAAAGTCATGTTCGACATCGCAGTCCCGGCCATGATCGGCGTCGCGCTGATCGTCGTCCTCGGGATCGTCTTCACCATTCTCTACAAACGCGCCACGCGCGACGAAGCCTTCGTGCGCACCGGGCTCGGTGGCAAGAAGGTCGTGCTCGACGGCGGCGCCATGATCCTGCCGATCTTCCACTCCTATGCCAGCGTCAATCTGAAGACGCTGCGGCTCACCGTGGAACGCAAGGAGCGGGAATCCCTGATCACCAGGGACCGCCTGCGCGTCGACATCGTTGCCGAGTTCTATGTACGCGTCCGCCCCGACGATGAGAGTATCGCGCTTGCGAGCCAGACGCTGGGTGCGCTGACCAATGACGCGGAAGCGCTGCGCAACCAGGTCGAGGCGAAATTCGTTGACGGCCTGCGCTCGGTGGCGGCGACCATGAGCATCCTCGAACTCCAGGAGAAGCGCTCGGACTTCGTCAAGCATGTGCAGGCGACAGTCGAATCCGACGTCAAATCCAACGGCCTCGAGCTTGAATCCGTGTCGCTCACGAAGCTCGACCAGACCGACGTCAAGTTCTTCAACCCGGAAAACTTCTTCGACGCCGAGGGCCTGACCCAATTGAAGACGGTCACCGAGACCCGGCGGCGCGACCGCAATGCCATCGTGCGCGACAACGAGGTGGCGATTGCGCAAAAGGACCTCGAGGCGCGCCAGCAAACCCTCGGGATCGAACGGACCAAGAAGGAAGCGGAGCTCTCCCAGGAGCGCGACATCGCCAACAAGACCGCAAGCACCCGGGCCGAGGTCGCGACCGCCACGCAGACCGCGCGCCTCACCGAGGAAAATGCCCGCATCGACACCGACCGAGCCGTTGCCGAGAAGGAGGCCGGCGCCAAGCAGGTCAAGGAAACCGCGGTGATCGAGTCGGATCTGGCGATCAACAAGCGCAAAACCGACGCGCAGCGCGAGATCCAGATCGCCACGCAGGAAAACGAGATCCAGATCGCTGCCAAGAGCAAGCAGACCTCGGAAGCCGTCACCGAAGCCAAGGCCGCCGAAGCGCTCGCAGTCTCCGCGGAGGAAAAGGTCGTCACCGCGCGTGCGGTCGAGGTCGCCGATCGTGCCCGTCTGACACAGGTGCTGGCCGCGCGCACCGAGGCCGAACGCAAATCGACCGAGCTGATCGTTGCGGCCGAGGCCGAGAAGAAGGCCTCGCTCGATCGCGCCGAGGCCGTCAAGACGCTGGCCACCGCCGAAGCCGAGTCCAACAAGATCAAGGCCGTAGGCGTCCGCAACATCGGTGAGGCCGAGGCCGCCGTCATCACCATGAAGAACGAGGCGCAGAACAAGCTCGGCAGCAACGTCATCGACTTCGAGATCGCCAAGAAGCGGATCGAGACGATGCCGTCGGCGCTGGCCGAGATGGTCAGGCCTATCGCCAACCTCAAGGACGTCCGCATCCTGCACACCGGCGGCGCGTTCGGCGGCAACGGGGCCGTCGGAGGCAATGTCGGCTTCGGCGAAGGACTTGCCGGCGAGCTGCTCAAGGTCCACGCGCTGCGTCCGATGATCGACGAGATCCTGCGCCAGAGCGGCTTCGCGCCGGGCGAAGATCCCGTGCAGGCGCT
>NZ_JALBGZ010000851.1:0-2439 GCF_023006515.1 Bradyrhizobium sp. PRIMUS42 | reverse complement strand
GGCAAGGCCAAGGCGGGCGCGACCTACGAGCTCGGCGGGCCGGAAGCGCTGACCATGCGCGAGATCATCGAGGCCATCCTTGCCATCACCGACCGCAAGCGGATGCTGGTGCCGCTGCCGTTCGGCCTCGCCCGCTTCCAGGCCAACTTTCTGCAATTTGCGCCGGGGGCGTTCAAGCTGACGCCGGACCAGGTCACGATGCTCGAGCGCGACAATGTCGTGTCGGAGGCGGCGAAGGCAGCCGGCCTGACGCTGGAAGGGCTCGGCATCACGCCCGATTCGCTGGAAGCGATCGCTCCGCAATATCTCTGGCGCTTCCGCCCGCAGGGCCAGTTCCAGCGCATGAGTGTGTGAGGTTTCTTACCTCTCCCGCTTGCGGGAGAGGTCGCCGCGTAGCGGCGGGTGAGGGCTTTCTCCTCTTGGGGGTCCTCGCCCGCGGAGACACCCTCTCCCCCTGCCCTCTCCCGCAAGCGGGCGAGGGAGCGCACCGTCAGCCGTGGCTACAGCCTCAAAACTTCAGCTTCTTGAACACCGCTTCCGGCAGCGATTTGATGATGAGCATCACCAGGCGCCATTTGCCGCTGACATAGACGACGTCGGTCTTGTTCTCGACGGCGCTAAGGATCGCATCGCCCACCACCGGCGCCTCCACCGTGAGCGGGCCGATCAGCTTCATGCCCTCCGTCATCCGGGTGCGGACGAAGCCGGGCTTGACGGTGACGACATGCACGCCGCCACGGCTGGCACGGGCGCGCAAGCCGGAGAGGAACGCGGAGAAGCCTGCCTTGGCCGAGCCGTAGACATAGTTCGAGGCCCGGCCGCGATCGCCGGCCACCGACGACACGCCAACCAGCGTCCCGCTGCCGCGCGCCAGGAATCTTTCCGCGAACAGGCCGAGGATCAGCGCAGGGCCTTCGTAGTTCGAACGCATGATCGCGGTGGCGTGCGTGAGATCGCTCTCGGCATCCTGCTGTACGCCGAGCAGGCCGACAATCGAGACGACGACATCGGGCAATGCCGGAAGGGCGCCGACAAAGCTCTCGAATGACGCGGTGTCGAGCACATCGAATTTGTGCAGACCGACCTCGACATTGTAGCGCGCGCGCAGATCGGCGGCGTCAGGCTGCAGCGCGGCGACGTCGCGGCCTGCGAGGGCGACATCGTACCCGGCCTTGGCGAAGGCGCGCGCGGCGGCGCGGCCGATATCGGAGGAGCCACCGAGCACAATTGCGGACTTGCGTGACGTCACGGCCTAGACCTCATCGAACAGACGCTGTGAAAGTTTCGATCGGATGTTGCCGGCGGGATCGAGCGATTTGCGGATCGCGTTGAAACGCTGCAAGGCAGGATAACCCGCCGCGAAGGTCGCGCGCGACTGACGCGCGTCTTTCGCCAGATACAGCCGCCCGCCGGCGGCGACGACGAGACGATCGATCTCGTCGAGGAAATTCAGGATGTCGCCCTTGACGGGGAAATCCAGCGCCAGCGTGTAGCCGGGCAGCGGGAATGACAGGATGCCGTCGCCCTGGCCGAGCTTCTTGAGCACGGCGAGGAAGGAGGCATCGCCGCGCCGTACGACGCGATCGAGGATCTCGCCGAGCACGGCGCGCGCCCCTTGCTCCGGGACCACGCATTGATGCTGGAGGAAGCCGCGCTTGCCATAGATGCGATTCCACCCACCGATGCTGTCGAGCGGAAAGAAATACGGATAGAGCGAGACCACGTGGCTGCTGCCGGCGCGCCGCGCGCCCATGCGATAGTAGAGCTCGTTGAAGGCGCGGACGCTGATGCGGTTCAGTGCCATCGACGGCAGATCGACCGGCACGCTGAGGCTGGGATCCTTGCCGACCGGAAATACATCGGCGCCGTCCGCCAGCTCATCTCTGCCCGCGTGCTCACCGAGATAGATCAGCGAACGGCCGAGATCGCGCCCTCGTGCCACGCAATCGATCCAGGCCACCGAATAGGTCGCCTCATCGCTCGCCTCGAGCGCGCGCATCGCGGCATCGAGATCGGACGCGGAGATCACCCGCTCGCGGATCCATCCGGTCTCGACCCGCCGCAGCCGCATCGTCGCTTCCAGGATGATGCCGGTCAGGCCCATGCCGCCGACGGTCGCGAAGAAGGCCTCGGAATTCTGTTCGCGCGAGGCCTCGATGACCTCGCCCTGCCCGGTGCGCAGCAACAGGCTGTCGACGTAGCGGCCGAAGCCGCCTTCGCAATGATGGTTCTTGCCGTGCACGTCGGCCGCGATGGCGCCGCCGATCGAGACGAACCGCGTACCGGGCACGACGAAAGGCAGGAAGCCGCGCGGGCCAAAGGTGTCGATCAGGTCCGACAACAGAACGCCGGCCTCCAGGCGGATGCGGCCCGTCACCGGATCGAACGACCTGACGCGGTCGAAGCCGGTCATCCCGACGGTCCTGACGGCGCCGATCG
>NZ_JALBGZ010000850.1:0-2447 GCF_023006515.1 Bradyrhizobium sp. PRIMUS42 | reverse complement strand
CCCACCGCCGAGGCACCAGCCGGGCATGCGCGCGATCACGGGCGCAGGGAACTGGCGCACCGCTTCGCAGAGATCGCGCAGGCGGCTGATGAAGGCCTCGGCGGACTTCTGGTCGAGCTTGGCCATCTCCTTGATGTCGGCGCCGCCGATCATGCTCTTCTCGCTCTGGCCGCGCAGCACCACGACGCGGATGCTGCGGTCGGAGCAGAGCTGCTGCAGGCCTTCGCGCACGGCGTCGGTTACGGGCGAGCCGAGGATGTTGAGCGGGCCGGCGTTGCAGATCGCGACATCAACGACGCCGCGCGCATCGCGCGTCACGCCGCAGTGGGTGTTGAGCATTTCCATCGTGGAACTCGAAGGTTTCGTGGACATGCGCGGGACGCGCCGGTCATGATCACTTCCGGGCCGAAACGCTCGACTTGTCAAGCGGGTAGGGGATCGAGTTGCCAGCGCGAAGTCCGCACCATAGTATGATGCTGGTAATATAAAAAGGCTGACATGACCAGTAACGATCAACTCGACCTGTTTTCGCCCGCGCAGCGACGCGAGCGTGTGGTGGAGTGGCAAGTGCCTGCGCCGGTCGCGAAAGTCGCGATGGGCCTATCGGGCATGGACGCCATGCTGGGGATTCGCGACGGCCGGCTGCCGCCGCCGCCTTTCGCGAAACTGATCGGTTTCACGGTGACGACGGTCGAGCCGGGTCGGGTCGTCGTGGAACTGGAGCCGCGCGAGGATCTCGAAAACACCATCGGTCTCATCCACGGAGCGACGGCCGCCGCGCTGCTCGATACCGCGATGGGCTGCGCCGTTTCGACCCGGCTGGAAGCCGGCCAGAGCTCGGTCACTCTCGACCTGAAGCTGGCCTTCCTGCGCCCGCTCTCGGTCCGGTCCGGGCTGATCTCGGCCGAAGGGAAGGTGATCAAGCTGGGACGGCAGACCAGCTACGCCGAGGGCTTCGTCCGCGACGGCAAGGGCGCCCTTGCGGTGCATGCAACTGCAACGTTTTCCATGATCGGAGGCAACTTAACATGAATTAATGCACCCATTGCGTCGTTTGCGTGTTATAAGATGACCATCGACATCCAATGAGATCCGCATGCGCTATTCCCGGGAACACAAGCAGGAAACCCACGACCGCATCGTGAAGAAAGCTTCGGTGCGGCTGCGCGAGAAGGGGGCCCACGGCATCGGTGTCGCCGATCTCATGAAAGAGGCGGGCCTGACCCATGGCGGCTTCTATGCGCATTTCGATTCCCGCGAGGCGCTGGTGATGGAAGCCTTCTCCTACGCCATGGATCGTTCCATGGACCATTGGCGCGAGCTCACTGACGAGGCTGCTCCTGAAAAGCGGTTGGCGCTGGTCGCGGAGAGTTATCTCTCCACGCTGCATCGCGACAATCCCGGCAGTGGCTGTTCGATCCCCGCCCTCGGCGCCGAGATCGCCCGCGAGAGCCCCAAGACGCGAAAGGCATTTGCCGGCAAGCTCGACGAGATGATCGAGCTGCTCGCGGACTACATCCCGAACATGCCGCGCAAGGCCGCCCGCAAGCAGGCGGTTGCGACGATGGCGACGATGGCCGGTACCGTGCTGCTGGCGCGCATTGCCGGGTCGAGCGAGCTCTCGGACGAGGTGTTGAAGGCGGGCAGGGACAGTGCGCTGGATGGCGACAAGCGCGAGCGGAAGGTGACGGCCGCGAAGAAGGCGAAGCAGAACTAGGCGAGATGCCGTAGGGTGGGCAAAGGCGCGTCAGCGCCGTGCCCACCATTTCTCAGGGTTGCGATAGACGGTGGGCACGCTTTCGCTTTGCCCACCCTACGAGACTTTTGCTTACCGCCCTGCAAACAGCGCCCGTTCGCTCTCCACGATCTCACCGATGTAATCCGCGACCGCCCGGATCCGCGCCAGATCCTTGCTGTCGGCGTGCATCAGCATCCAGAACGTCCGCGTGATCGAGATCTCCTCCGGCAGCACGGCCACCAGCTGCGGATAATCGCTCGCCATGAAGTGGGGCAGCACCGCGATGCCGAAGCCGGAGAGCGTGGCGTTGAGCTGCGCAATCAGATTGGCGCTGCGGAAGCGCGCGGAGATCCGCGGCGAGACCTGCGGCAGATAATCGAGCTCCGGCGTGAACAGCAGCTCCTCGATGTAGCCCACGAAGCGGTGCTGCGGCAGGTCCTGCCGCGAGGTGATCTCAGGGAAGCGGTCGAGATAGGCGGGAGCGGCATAGAGCCCAAGCCGGTAGTCGAGCAGCTTGCGGCCGACGATGCGGCCTTCCTTCGGCATGGTCAGGCTGATGGCGATATCGGCCTCGCGCTTGGAGAGACTGAACAGCCGCGCGGTGGCCACAAGCTGCAAATCGAGATCGGGATACCGGTCGGCGAAGGGCGCCAGCCGCGGCGCCAGGAAAGCGGTGCCGAACCCGTCGGGCGCGCCGATCCGCACCGTC